>CBINDH010000042.1:0-12953 GCA_966249365.1 uncultured Xylanimonas sp.
CGACGCCCGCAGAGACGAGGTCCAGCCAGAGCGAGAGCGACACCGCAGCAGCGTACGCACGGTCCCGGCAGGCCCGGGACGAGCCTGCCGAGACCTCGGTCAGCGCAGCCGGGTGCGCGTCGTGCCCCCGGGCAGGGCCGCGAGCGGGCCGGCCGGGTACTTCAGGCCCGCCACCTTCGGCGTCCCCAGGAGGTCGCGGTCCGCCGCGACCGGCGTGCCGTCGGGGTTCTCGAAGTCGGCGTCGGCGAAGCGGACCTTGGGCAGGTCGGCCGCGGTGACCAGGCCCACGACGCCGTCCGCGAGGTCGGCGGGGACGGTCGTCTCCAGCCACACGCCGTCGCCGTCCTCGACGACGGCGACCTCGACGACGGCGCTCGCGGTGCGGGCACCCGTCTCGCCCGCGAACGGCTGGGCACCGTTCGCGGACGCGTTGTCACGGATGTACACGCCCTGGCGCTTGGTGCCGAAGCGCTCGTGGTCGCCGTCGTCCGCGTCGACGGACTCCAGGTAGCCCTCCCAGCCGACGGGGTACCCGTCGTACGCGGAGGTGCCGGACGCCGGCGGGGCGGCGTCGAGCCAGATGGCGCCCGGCAGCAGCGCGCCGGCGACGTCGGCGCCCGTGAACAGGTTCCCGATCCACCGGTCGTCGCCGCCGAGGACGTTCGCGAACCCGGCCACCGCCGTCGAGTGCGGGCGGTGGTACTGCGTGGCGCGGTCGATGACCTGCCCGCACCGCACGACGCCGCCGACGAGGTTGTGGACGTACGCGCCGCCCTGCGAGAAGTTCTCGATCGCGACCGGCGAGGCGAACACGTTGTGGTCCACCAGGTAGGGGCCGTGCGAGACCTCGACGAAGAAGTCGCGCGTGTTGGCGTGGTAGACGTTGCGGGCGATCCGGGTGCCCTGCGTCTGCCAGTCGAGCCAGGTGCCGAGCGTGCAGTGGTCGATGCGGTTGCCGAGGATCTGCACGTCGATCGCGGCGTGCAGCTTGATGCCGGCGATCTCGTAGCCGTAGAACTCGCGCTTGGTGCCGATGTGGTGGATGTGGTTGTCCTCGATGGTCGAGAACACCGCACCCAGGTGGCCGACGACGCCGTTCTGCCCGCAGTCGTAGATGTGGTTGCGGCGCACGACGTGCGAGCCGATGCGGTCCTTCGACCAGCCCTGCTCGAGGGCCGTGAACACGGACTCGAGCTGGTACTGGTAGCCGGGCTTGTCGCCGCGCACCGACGCGAAGTTGTGGCCCGTGGAGATCTCCTTGCCGAGCGAGACGGCCGAGCACTTCGCGTCGTGGATGACGTTGTCCTCGATGACCCAGCCCTTGGCCCAGTTCGGGCCGACCAGGCCGGGCTGGTCGGCCGTGGGCGGGGTCCACGGGGTCGCCGCCTGCGCGAGCTCGAACCCGCGCACGGTGATCCAGTCGAGGTGGTGCTGCTCGGGGTAGAACACGGCCGGGCGCACGTTGACCTCGGTCAGCGCGGCGTTCGGGTCGGCACCGAGGAAGTTGGCCCAGATCGTGGTGACGCCGTCGCCGACCTCGGCGTACCAGACCGCCTGCGACCACTGCGGGTCCTCGACCGCCTGCGTCGTCCTCGTCCAGCCGTCGACGACGGACTCGTGCCGGACGGGGTGCGTGACCGACTCGACGTCGTAGACCTGGGTCAGGGAGCGGCCGTCGAGGTACACGTCGCCCCGGGTGGGCCTGCCGCCGTACTGGCCGGGGACGAGCCAGTCGCCCCAGAGCTCCTCGGCGAACGGGTTGAAGTCGCCGAACAGGGAGTGGGGCACCTCGGTGCGCCACACGTCGCCGGACACGTGCGTCCAGCCGGTCACGGGCTCGGCGCCGGTGATCACGACGTGGTCGCCCGCGGCAGCCTCGAAGGTGATGCGGCGCGTGTCGCTCAGGCCGCCCCGCACGGGGCGCACCCACTCGCGGTAGACGCCCTCGTGCACGCGCACGGTGTCGCCGGGCATCGCCTTCGCCGCGGCCGAGTTGATGGTGCGCAGCGGCGCGTGCTCGCCGCCGTCGTGGGTGTCGTCGCCGGTCACGGCGACGTGAAGGATCGTCATGCTCGCCTCCTTGGCGTCTGGCGTACGGGTGGTCAGACGGTCGCGGCGAGCGCCTGCTCGCCGGCGGGCAGGGTGACGTCGACGGCCGCGCCGCCGACCGTGAGGCGGTAGTCGCCGGCGAAGGCGTCGACGTGGACGCGGCCGGCGTCGTCGGTGCGCACCGTCGTCGGGGCCAGCCACCAGGCCCCCTTGACGAGGCCACGCAGCGCCTCGTACGCGGGCTTCGGGGTACCGTCGGCGCGGACGAGCCCGCACGGTGCGCCCAGCCACGCGCCCTCGTCGGTGATGCCCCAGTAGTTGATGCACCCGACGGCGGGGTGCGCGACGAGCTGGGTGTAGTGCCGCACGATCTCGTCGGCCTGGCGCTCCTCGCCCTGCCGCGTGGACGGCCAGGAGTCGACGACGTAGTCGTTGAGGTCGGTGATCTCCGCCGGCATGAGGTCGCCCGACAGCAGCGTGTTCTCGGTGAAGTGCAGCGGGAGACCGAACCGCTCGAAGCGGTCGAGCACGTCGGCGAAGAACTCCTCGCCGCGGTAGCCCTGGTGCATGTGCGACTGCAGGCCCAGCACGTCGATGCGCACGCCCGCCTCGAGGACGTCCTCGATGAGCCGCTCGTAGGCGGGGGAGAGGTTGAAGTCGTTCAGGAGGAGCGTCACGTCCGGGTTGGCCTCGCGCGCGGCCTCGAAGGCGAGGCGCACCATCTCGACGCGGCCGCGTCGCTGGGCGAGCTGGGTGACCGCGTTCTCCTCGCGGTCGAACACCGGCAGGATCACGGCCTCGTTGATGGCGTCCCACGTGGGGACGACGTCGGAGAGCCCGGTGACCTCGCGGGCGATCCGGGCGCGGATGGTGGCCTCGAGCTCCGCGTCGTCCATGCCGAGGAGCCACTTCGGGGCCATGGTATGCCACAGGAGCGGGTGGCCCTTGACGGCGACGCCGCGCGCGGCGAACCACTCGGCGGTGCGGCGCAGGCGCTCGGTGTCCGGCCTGCCCGGCTCGGGTTCGAACCCCCGCCAGTAGAAGGGCAGCGTGACCTGGTTGAACAGGTCGAACCAGAGCGGTTCGAGCTGCGTCGCGGCCTCGACCGAGGCACCGCCGAAGGGGGAGTACAGCGGGGTCGTGCTCTCGCCGTTGGCGAGCCCGACGAAGTCGAAGCCGACGTTGCCGAACAGGAACGCGTGGGCGGTCTGCTCGACGGTGACCTCGCGGTCGGCCAGGGGTGCCCCGGCGGCGTCGGTGAGGGTCACGGTCGCCCGGGTGTGGCGGTGGGCGAAGCGCGGGTCGGTGGCCAGGGCGGCGGTGTTATTCATGAAACGAAACTTTCCACATCCGACGCCCTTCGCGCCAGCGGGATGCACGTCACATCACGCCGGGGGCGCCGCTGTCGAGCGCCGCAGGACGAGCGAGGTGGCCAGCTCGGTGCGCGGTGAGGGGCGCAGCGAGGCCCGCGACATCTCGACGACGATGCGCGCGGCCTCGCGGCCCATCTCGAGCAGGGGCTGGCGCACGGTCGTCAGCGGCGGCGTCACCCACTGGCACAGGTCGACGTCGTCGAAGCCGACGACCGAGACGTCCCGGGGCACGCTGAGCCCGAGCTCGGCGGCGGCGAGGTAGACGCCGTACGCCTGCTCGTCGGAGCCCGAGACGATCGCGGTGGGGCGGTCCTCGAGCGTCAGCAGCGCGGTGCCGTGCTCGACGCCGCCGCTGACCAGCGAGTCGCCGTGCCGCACGAGCGCGGGGTCGACGCGCAGGCCACGGCGCTGCAGCGCGCTGCGGTAGCCGTCGAGGCGGTCGCGGTGCGACTCGTCGCGCAGGGGGCCGGTGATGAAGGCGATGCGGGTGTGCCCGAGGCCGATGAGGTGCTCCGTCGCGTCGCGGCCGCCCGCCCAGTTGGTGGCCGCCACCGTGGGGAGCGAGGGCAGCGCGGCGCCGATCGGGTCGAGGAGCACCACGGGCATGCGCAGGCGAGAGAGCTCGCGCTCCGCGACGTCGTGCACCTGGGCCGCGACGAGGATGACGCCCTCCGAGCCCCGGCGCGACAGGTGGTCGACCCAGGTCCGGCCGCTGGCCGGCGTCTCGGTCGTGGTCACGACGAGGTCGAGCCCGAGGCGCGCGACCTCGGCCTGGGCGCCGCGCAGGAGCGTGGTGGCCCACTGCGTGTCGAGTCCGTTGATGACGAGGTCGACCAGGCCGCTGCCGGAGCCGGGGTGTGGCCGGCGCTGCTCGTAGCCCTGCTCGTCGAGCACCTGCTCGACCTGCCGGCGGGTCGCCGCGGAGACGCCGGGACGACCGTTGAGCACCTTGGACACCGTCGGGACCGAGACGCCCGCGGCCTGCGCGATCTCGGCGATCGTCACGCCGCGCCGCTGGGTCGAGCGTGCCCGGGGTGTCGAGTGCGCCATGTCGCCTCCGTTGCTCGTCGTGACTCGAGACCGGTGCTCCCGTTGACGGCACCGCGTATCGGACCTTAACGTACGGCTCAGCGAAAGCATTAAAGAAACTTTCGCGTTCAACGTGGTTCCCAGTGACGGGGACGGACAGAAGGAGCAGCGATGCGGGCGTCGAAGACGACGGTTCTGACACGGAGGGCTGGCATCATCGCGGCGGTCGCCGCAGCCGGCCTGCTGGCGACGGCATGCGGCGGCGCGGGCGGTGGGGCCGCCGGCGGAGCCGAGGGCAGCGCCACGGAAGGCAGCATCACCTGGTGGGGCTGGACGCCGGACGCCCCCAACGCGGAGAAGCTGATCGCGGCCTTCAACGAGGAGTACCCCGACATCGAGGTCTCCTTCGTCTCCCGGCCCATCGACAGCTACGACTCCGTCCTCTCCCCGGCACTGACGTCGTCGGACGGCCCGGACGTCTTCAACGTCGCCCCCGGGTCGGCGAACGGCGGCGTCCAGACGTTCGGGGCGGGCGCGATCGACCTCACCCCCGCCGTCGAGGAGGCCCTCGGCCAGGACTGGAAGGACCAGCTCGCCGGCATCGGCGTCGACGGCCTGACCGTCGACGGCAAGCTCGTCGGCCTGTCGGCGGGCGCGGTCTACTCCGGCAACCTGTGGATCAACAAGGACCTCTTCGACGAGTTCGGCCAGGAGCCGCCGACCACCCTCGAGGAGTGGAAGTCGGTCTGCCAGGCCTTCGAGGCGGGCGGCAAGGGCTGCTTCGTCCAGGGTGCGGGCCAGCACGCCTTCAACATGGACACCTTCGAGGCGATCATGGAGAACATCGAGCCCGGCCTGTACCAGAAGGCGTCGCTCGGCGAGGCCTCGTACGTCGACGGCGACTCCGGTGCCAAGTTCGCCCAGGGCCTGCAGATCTGGAAGTCCCTGTTCGACGAGGGCATCATGCAGCCCGGCGCGACCGGCCTCCAGCAGTACCCGGACGCGAACAACGAGTTCTTCGCCGGCAACTACGCCATGGTGATGATGGGCTCCTGGTACACCCAGTACGCCGTCCTCGACTCGAACCTGGCCGCCCAGGAGGCGGCGGGCGTCGCGAACCCGGAGCCGATGACGATCCTCCCGATCGACCTGCCGGACCTCGCCGGCACGGGCAACGTCGGCAGCATGTTCGGTGACGCGGACTACGGCCTCGCCGTCTCGGCCCGCTCGAAGAACCAGGCCGCCGCCACGACGTTCGCCGTCTGGCTCACCACCTCGAAGGCCGGCCAGCAGGCCGTCGCCAACACGCTCAACAACATCCCCGCCCTCAACGGCATCACGCCGGTCTGGGACGACATCGAGCTGGCCAACCCCGAGGCGCAGGCCGAGGTGCTGTCCGCCTACACCGAGCAGGCCGCCGCGGGCACCGAGCCGCGCTTCGCGACCGTCTCGGCCGAGCTCAACGCGGGCTTCCGCGACACGCTCGGCGAGGTCGCCGAGGGCCGCATGAGCTTCGCGGACGCCCAGGCCCACCTGCAGTCGATCGTCGACGCGCAGTAACCGTCCGCTGAGACCCCCCGCTGGGCCGGCCGTGCCCAACCCCTTCACGGCCGGCCCGGCGGGTGTGCCCACCTTCCCCCAGCAGCTCCCACCAGAAGGACTCTCGATGCGCAGCGCCACCGTCGTCGACGCGGCACGTGAGACCACCGGTTCCCCGACTCGCGCTCCCGCCCCGCGTCGCCGCGGCGGGACCCTCAAGCACGTCGCGAGCGGCTACCCGTGGATCCTCCCGGCCATGATCGTGGTCGTCGGCCTGATCTACTTCTCGATCGGCTACACCGGGTTCGTCTCCACCCAGAAGTGGAACGGGTTCATCCTCACCCCGTCCGAGTGGATCGGGGCGACCAACTTCCAGACGCTCGTCGCGGACTCGATGTTCTGGCGCGCGCTCGGCAACACCGCCGTCTTCTACGTCGTGACCTTCACGGTGCAGACGACGATCGGGTTCGTCTTCGCGGCGCTGATGCACTCCTCGGTCAAGCTCCGCGGCCTGTACAAGGTCATCGTCTTCGTGCCGACCGTCCTCGCTCCCGCGACGATGGCCCCGGTCTTCCGGGCGATGTTCGCCAACAACGGTGACGTCAACTCGTTCCTGTCGGCGGTCGGGCTGGACGGCCTGACGCACACCTGGCTGTCGGACCCCGGCACCGCCCTCGGCGTCGTCATGGCGGCGACGATCTGGCAGTGGACGGGTCTGACGTTCATCCTCTTCTACGCCGCGATGTCGCAGATCGAGCCCGAGATCCTCGAGGCGGCGCGCATGGACGGCGCGGGCAACATCCGCACCCTGTTCTCGATCGTGTGGCCGGCGTGCCGCGGGACGACGTTCGCCCTGGCGACCCTGGGTCTCATCGGCGCCCTCAAGACGTTCGACTGGCCGTACCTGATCTCGCCGTCGGGCCTGGGCGGGGCCACCCAGTTCCTGGGCACGTACATCTACCAGACGATGATGCAGGAGAAGAACTTCGGCTACGCCGCGACGATCTCCGTCGCCCTCCTCGTCCTGGCCGTGACCTGCGGTGTCGCGATGTCGGTCCGCAACCGTCGTGAGGGGAAGAGCTGATGTTCGAGGCCCGTACCAAGACCCAGAAGGTCGTCATCCAGGTCGTCGTGACCCTGATGGCGCTGCCCTTCCTGGTGCCGCTGGTCGCGATGGTCCGCGGCTCGCTCGCCGGCCGCGGGTTCGGCAACTACGTCAAGGTCTTCGAGACCGGCGTCCTGGGCACCTACCTGCGTAACTCCGTGATCGTCTCGCTGTCCGCGATCCTCATCGTCTACGTGTGCACGATGCTCGCGGCGTTCGGGTTCTCCAAGCTGCGCATCGCGGGCAAGGAGCTGTGGTTCTGGGCGCTGCTGCTGGCCCTGACGATGCCGGAGGCCGTGCTGCTGACGCCGCTGTTCGTCACCGCGTCGACGTTCGACATGTACAACCAGCTCATCGCCGTGATCCTGCCGATCGCCGCGCTCCAGATCCCGTTCGCGACGCTGCTCGCCCGCAACTTCTACGACGGCATCCCGAACGAGCTCATGGAAGCCGCCCGCGTCGACGGCGCCACCATCTGGCAGGTGTTCCGCCGGATCATCCTGCCGCTGACCAAGCCGATCGCCGCCGCGATCGTGGTGCTCACGCTCATCGCGGCGTGGAACGCCTACCTGCTGCCGCTGCTCATGCTCAACGACCCGGACAGGCAGGTCCTGACCCTGCTGCCGTCGTTCTTCATCAGCCAGTACACGAACGACCAGACCGGCGTCCTGGCGGCCGCCGTCATCGCCGCCCTGCCGATGGTCATCGCCTACCTCGCGCTCCAGAAGTACTTCGAGCGCGGCCTGGCCGCGGGAGCACTGAAGTGACCGTCCCGAAGGAGAGAAACATGGGTCTGCTCGAGGGCAAGCTCGCCGTCGTCACCGCCGGAACGGCGGGCATCGGCAAGGCGGTGGCCGCACGGTTCGTCGCCGAGGGCGCGACCGTCGTCGTCACCTCGCCGTTCCCCGCCGAGGTCGAGGCCGCCACCGCGGAGCTCGGGCCGCAGTCGATCGGCGTCGTCGGCGACGCCTCCGACCTGGGCGACCTGGACCGCCTCGCCGCGGCCGTCGAGGCCACCGGTCGGCGCATCGACGTGCTGCACGTCAACGCCGGCCGCGACGTCGAGTCCACCGACGTCGCCGACATGACGCCCGAGAAGTTCGACGCCGTCGCGGGGCTCACGTTCCGCGGCGCGCTGTTCACCGTCCAGCGGCTCCTGCCGCAGATCGCCGACGGCGCGTCGATCGTCCTGACCTCGTCGATCGCCGGGACGAACGGCGGTCCGGGCCACGCCGTCTACAACGCGAGCAAGGCGGCCGTCCGGTCGCTCGCCCGCACGCTGACGGCCGAGCTCGGCCACCGCGGCATCCGCGCCAACGCGGTGAGCCCCGGCCCCACGCGGACGGCCCTCTTCGAGAAGTTCATCGGCGGCTCCGCCGACGTCGAGGCGGCCGTCACCGCGCAGATCCCCCTGCGCCGGGTCGGGCGCCCCGAGGAGGTCGCCGCCGCGGTGACGTTCCTCGCGAGCGACGAGTCGAGCTTCGTCGCCGGCGTCGAGCTCACCGTCGACGGCGGCATGAGCCAGGTCTGATTTCCCGTAACGCATTACCGAAAGGACCGCTCACATGAGCAACCCCATCCGCTTCGCCGTCATCGGCACCGGCTGGCGCGGACAGTTCCACCTGCGCGTGGCCGCGGCCGACCCGTCGCGGCTCGAGGCCGTCGCCGTCATGGCGGTCGACCAGGCGCAGGCCGACGCCATCCACGCCCGGTACGGCGTCCCGGCGGTCACCTCGCTCGACGCGCTGCTCGCCTACGAGCCCGAGTTCGTCGTCGCCGCGGTGTCGTGGCCCGCCATGCCCGAGCTGCTCAAGGAGCTCACCGCGCGCGGCGTCAAGGTCATGGGCGAGACCCCGCCCGCCCCCGACCTGGCCGGCCTGCGCGACCTGTGGACGACGATCAAGGACCCGTCGCTCGTCCAGGTGGGCGAGCAGTACGTGCTCATGCCGGGCCACGCCTCGCGCCTGGAGATCGTCGGGTCCGGCCTCATCGGCACCCCGCAGTCGGTCGAGATCGCCTCCACGCACCTCTACCACGCGACGTCGCTCATGCGCGCGTTCCTCGGCGTCGACATGGAGCGCGCCGTCGTCTCGGGCCGCACCTTCGACACCCGGATGACGCTGCCGCTCGGGTTCGACGGCTGGTACGACGAGCCGCAGCCCGAGGTCCAGGCCAGCACCTACGCCACGCTCGACTTCGGCGACGGCCGGGTCGGTGTGTACAACTTCATGAACATGCAGTGGTGGAACCCGCTGCTGTCGCGCCGCATCATCGTGCGCGGCACCCTCGGCGAGCTCGTCGACGACACCGTCGTCTCGTGGGACGGCCACGACCCCGTCACGTCGCGCATCGAGTACCGCCGCACGGGCGTGGACATGAACCTCGAGGGCAACGAGGTGGTGCACACCTCCTTCAACGGCAAGGTCCTGTGGCGCAACGGCTGGGTCGGCACCCGCCTGTCGGAGGACGACATCGCCGTCGCCGACCACCTGGTCGCCGTCGGGGCGTGGGCGCGCGACGAGGCCGTCGGCCCGTACTCGCTCGCGTCGGCCTGCCAGGACCACGCGCTCGGCCTCGCGATCGAGGAGTCGGCACGCACGCACCAGGACGTCGTCGTCGAGGCGGAGCCGTGGGCATGAGGCACCCCGTCACGCTCGGCGGGCTCATCCAGGTCGCGATCGTCGTCGAGGACATCGAGGCGGCGCTCGACCACTGGTGCGAGCTGTTCGCCATCGAGCGCCCCGAGGTCCGCACGATGGGCCTGCCCAACGACGACGAGACGTACCGCGGCGAGCCCGCGAGCTACGGCATGAAGCTCGCCGTGATCGAGGTGCCCGGCCAGCCCGTCGTCATCGAGCTCACCGAGCCCGACGACAACCCGTCGACCTTCCGCGAGTTCCTCGACAAGCACGGCGAGGGCGTGCACCACCTCGGGTTCGCGGTCGGCGACCGGCGCGACGCCGTCGTCGGCGAGCTCGAGGAGCGTGGCCACGCGCTGCGGGTCGAGGCGTTCTACCCGGGCGGGTCGTGGACCGTCGTCGACACCGAGGACGTCCTGGGCGTCAACCTCAACATCAAGCCCGCCTGATGTTCGTCGACACCCACGTGCACCTGTGGGACCGGCGCGGCCGGGACCTCGGGTACGGGTGGCTGGACGGCGACGAGTTCCCGTACGGGGATCTCGTCGCCGTCCGGACGGCCCGGTTCTCCACCCCCGAGCTGCGTGCGGAGGGCCGGCTCGCGGGTCTGACGAAGGTCGTGCACGCGAGCGCCGCGTTCGACGCCCCGGACCCGGTGGCGGAGACGGCGTGGCTGCAGGCGCTCGCGGACGAGACGGGCTGGCCGGACGCCGCCGTGGTCACGTGCGACCTCGCCGCGCCCGACGCGGCGGAGCAGCTCGACCGGCACGCCGGGTACGCCGTGTTCCGCGGTGTGCGCGAGATGCGTCCGGCCGCGGTGCTGGCCGACCCCGCGTTCCGGCGGGGGTACGCAGCGCTGGGCCGCGCGGGCGGCCTGTTCTTCCACACCGTCGGCTGGCAGCACGCGGACCTCGCGCTCGACCTGGTCCGTGCGCACCCCGACGTGACGTTCGTGCTCGACCAGGCCGGGATGCCCGAGGACCGCAGCCCGGAGACGTTCGCGGCGTGGACGGGCATGCTCCGGGCGCTGGCCGCCGAACCGAACACGCTGTGCAAGGTGTCGTCGCTGGGCATGGTCGAGCCGGGCTGGACGGCCCGGTCGCGGCGGCCGTGGGTGCTCGCGTGCGTCGAGGCGTTCGGCGCCGACCGCGTCTTCCTGGGCACGAACTGGCCCGTCGAGCGGCTGTACTCGAGCTACGCCGACGTCGTGCGGGCCTACCGGGAGGCGCTGTGCGACCTGTCCGACGACGAGCGGGCCGACGTGCTCGGCCGGACCGCGGAGCGGGTCTTCCGGATCTGACGGCGTGACGCATCCCACGCTCCGCCGCTCCGCGGCAGGCGTATTGTGGACAGCGTGTCCAGTAATGGTTCCGCGCCGACGGCGACGGCAGCCCGTCCCGGTCGGCCACGCTCCGAGGCCGCCCGCCTCGCGGTGCTCGACGCCGCCACCGATCTCGCGCTCGCCGAGGGCTGCGTCCCGACGCTCGACGCCGTGGCCACCCGGGCCGGCGTCTCCCGCACCACCGTCTACAAGTGGTGGCCGTCCGTGGCCGCCGTCCTCGCCGAGGGCCTGTTCGAACGCTTCCACGAGAGCATCGAGTTCGACGACACCGTGCCCGTCCGCGACGCCGTGACCCTCCAGGTCGACGCGCTCGTCAACCTGCTGCGCACCACACCCGCCGGCGAGCTGCTGCGCCAGCTCCTCGCCGCCTCGGCCAGCAGCCCCGACCTCGCCCACGCGCTCCTGACGCAGTGGCTCGAACCGCGCCGCGAACGCGCCGCCCGCCACCTCGAGCGCGGCATCGCCACGGGCGAGCTCCGCCCCGACATCGCCGTCGCCCTCGTCGTCGACACCCTCTTCGCCCCGGTCTACCACCGGCTCGTCTGGGGACACGCCCGCCTCGACGTCGACCTCGCCCAGCGGGTCTGCGCACTGGTGTGGCCCTCGATCACCCACCCATCCCTTCCCACCACGAAGAAGGACTCATGACCACCGTCGCCAAGAACATGGTCGACACGCTCGTCGCCGCGGGCGTGGAACGCGTCTACGGCATCCCGGGGGACTCCCTCAACGGCTTCACCGACGCGCTGCGGGGCTCCGGGATCGACTGGGTGCACGTGCGCCACGAGGAGGCCGCCGCCTTCGCCGCAGGCGCCGAGGCCGCCCTGACCGGCAAGCTCGCCGTCGCCGTCGGCAGCGCCGGACCCGGCAACCTGCACCTCATCAACGGCCTGTACGACGCGAACCGCAACCACGTGCCCGTGCTCGCGATCGCCGCCCACATCCCCAGCGAGGAGATCGGCTCCGGCTACTTCCAGGAGACCCACCCGCAGGACCTGTTCCGCGAGGCGTCGGTCTACTCCGAGCTCGTCTCCTCGCCGTCGCAGATGCCGCGCATCCTGCGCACCGCCATCCAGACGGCCCTCGAGAAGAAGGGCGTCGCCGTCGTCGTCATCCCCGGCGACATCGCCCTCGCCGAGGCGCGCGACACCACCGTCACCCCGATCCGTGCGACGACGCCGCGCATCCTGCCGTCCGACGCCGAGCTGCGCACCGCGGCGACCCTGCTGGGCAACGCCAAGCGCGTCACCATCCTCGCCGGCGCCGGGGCGCAGCACGCCCACGACCAGGTCGTCGCGCTCGCGGGCCGGCTCAACGCCCCGATCGTGCACACGCTGCGCTCCAAGGAGTTCGTCGAGCACCACAACCCGTACGACGTCGGCATGACGGGCCTGCTCGGGTTCTCGTCCGGCTACAAGGCCATGGCGGGCGCCGACACGCTGCTCATGCTCGGCACCGACTTCCCGTACCGGGCGTTCCTGCCCGACGACGCGACCGTCATCCAGGTCGACGTCCGCGGCGAGAACCTCGGCCGGCGCGTGCCCCTCGCCCTCGGACTGGTGGGCGACGTCGGCGACACCGTCGACGCCCTGCTGCCGCTGCTGTCACAGTCGAGCGACCGGACCCACCTCGACGAGTCGCTCGCGCACTACGCGAAGACCCGCACGAAGCTCGACGACCTCGCCACGCCGCGCAAGGGCGACCAGCCGCTGCACCCGCAGTACGTCGCCCGGCTGATCGACGAGGTCGCCGCCGACGACGCCGTGTTCGTCCCCGACGTCGGCTCCCCGGTGATCTGGGCCGCGCGCTACCTGACGATGAACGGCAAGCGCTCGATCCTCGGGTCGTTCATCCACGGGTCGATGGCCAACGCGGTG
>CBINDH010000043.1:0-12838 GCA_966249365.1 uncultured Xylanimonas sp.
ACGGCGGCGTCGCCGGCCCCGGTCGGGTTGCCCTGCAGCGGGGCGCGGAGTCGCGCACGGACCACCGCACCGCGGGGCGGGACGACGGCGAACCCCTCGGCGCCGAGGGACCCGATCACCACGCGGGCGCCGAGGTCCTGCAGCGCGCGCGCCCCGTCGAGCGCGTCGACGTGGCCGACGACGGCGGTGAGCTCGTCGCGGTTCGGCTTGACGAGGGTGGCCCCCGCCCGTGCGGCCGCGAGCAGGTTGCCGCCCGAGGTGTCGACGACGACGGGGACGTCGTGCCGGGCCCCCATCTCGACGACGCGCGCGACGAGGTCGTCGGGGGCGCCCGGAGGGATCGAGCCGCACAGGGCGAGCACGCGGCCGACATCCGCGTCGGCGTGGCCGAGCGTCTCGTCGAGCGCGCGCAGCACCTGCGCCCACTCGTCGGGTGTCCGGACGTGCCCGCGCTCGTTGATGACCGAGGTGACGCCCCCCGCCGTCTCGTGCAGCACGTACGACCGGCGGGTCGCGGCGGCGCACTCGACGAAGGTGTGCGGCACGCCGTCGAGGTCCGCGTGGAACCACGCGGCGTCGGCGGCACCCACGGGCGCGACGACCTGGGTCGCCAGCCCCATCTGCGCGAGGACCCGCGAGACGTTGAGTCCCTTGCCGCCGGCCCGGGCCGCCGCACCCTCGACGACGGTCGTCCCGCCGCGCGTGATCGTCTCCGTCGCGATGGTGAGGTCGACCGCAGGGTTTGGCGTGAGGGTGACGATCACCGCTGGCCCGCGCGCGTGAGGTGGGCGCGAGCACGGAGCGCGGCGCCGAGCAGACCTGCGTTCTCGCCGGCGGTCGCCGGGACGACTGGGGGCACCGGGGTCACTGTCACCAGCTCCCGCAGGCGCGAGGTGACGGGGCCGAACAGTGCGTCCCCCGCCTCGGCGAGCCCGCCGCCCAGCACGACGACCTCGGGCGCCAGCAGGCCGACGCTCTGGGAGATGGCGAAGGCGAGCGCGTCCGTGGCGGAGTCCCACACGGCCCGCGCCACGGTGTCCTGGGCCCGGACGGCGTCGAGCACCTCGCGGGCGCCCGGCACGTCCGCGCCGCTCGCCCGGTTGTAGCGGCGCGCGATCGCGGAGGCCGACGCGATCGCCTCGAGGCAGCCCTGGTTGCCGCAGACGCACGCCTCTCCCCCGCGCACGACGACGACGTGCCCGATCTCGCCCGCGTAGCCCCGGGCCGTGACGGGCTCACCGTTGACGAACACGGCGGCCGCGATCCCGGTGCCGAGCGTGATGACGAGGGCGTTGGTGGCAGACGCCGCGGCGCCGAAGGTTATCTCGGCGAGCCCCGCGGACCGCACGTCGTGCCCGACGGCGACGGGAAGGTCGAACCGGTCGGCGACGAGACGCCGGAAGTCGACGTCGCGCCAGCCGAGGTTCTCCGAGTACACCCCGATGCCCCGCTCGTCGTCGACGATCCCCGGGATCGCGAGGCCGACCGCCTCCGGCGCGACGCCCGCGTCGGCCTGCGCGACCAGCGCGGGGGCAAGACCCGCGACGACGTCGAGCACCGCCGCCGCGCACTCCGGGCCTGCGGCCGGCGTGGGCACGCGCACGACTCCGCGCGCCTCGCCGGCGGCGTCGACCAGAGCGCCCTTGATCGTGGTGCCGCCGACGTCGAAGGCGAGCACGGCTGCGCCGGCGCCGAGGGACGGGGCCACGGTCACGACAGGATCACCGAACGCGTCAGCGAGCGCGGCGAGTCGGGGTCCAGACCGCGACGGGTCGCGAGCTCGACGGCGAAGCGCTGCGCGACGACGAGGCCCGCCATGGGGTCGAGGTCGTGCTCGACGAAGCGCGCGCCCGTCGCGGTGACCTCCTCGCGCAGCCCCTCAGGCGCGGGACCGAAGGTCCACGTCGCGCGGCCGGCCTGCGCGATGGCGATCGGGCCGTGGCGGTAGTCCATGCTCGGGTACGCCTCGGCCCAGAACTGGGCGGCCTCGCGCGTCTTGAGCGCGGCCTCGTTGGCCAGGCCGTAGGCCCAGCCGCGCCCGAGGAAGGTCACCTGCTCGACGTCGAGCAGGTCGTCGATGTCGACGTTCAGGGCCGTCTCGCAGTCCGCGATGATCGCGTCGACGTCCTCGCCCAGGTGGGCGCGCAGCAGGATGAGCGTGGTCGTGGCGAACCGTGTCTGGACGACGGACTGCTCGTCGGCGAAGTCCATCACGACGGTCGTGCCCGCCTTGGCCCCGGCCGGTGAGTCGGCGACGCCCGTGATCAGCACCGTTGGCTGGTCGGTGATCTTGTCGAGCAGCTCGATGAT
This sequence comes from uncultured Xylanimonas sp., assembly GCA_966249365.1. GTDB lineage: Bacteria > Actinomycetota > Actinomycetes > Actinomycetales > Cellulomonadaceae > Xylanimonas. The sequence goes on from CBINDH010000043.1 coordinate 2,311, forward strand.
CTCGGTCGTCGTGCCGGACCGCGAGATCATCAGCACGCAGTCGTAGGTGCGGCCGAGGGGGTACTCCGACCCGGCGAACGCGTCGGTCTCACCCTGCCCGGACGCCTCCCGGAGGGCGGCGTACGCCTGGGCCATGAACCAGCTCGTGCCGCATCCGACGACCGCGACCCGCTCGCCCGGCTGGGGCAGCTCCGACGCCACGGACGGCAGCAGCTCCGCGGCCTTACGCCAGGTCTCCGGCTGCGAGGCAAGCTCGGCGCGGACGAAGACTGCAGACACTCAGACCCTCCTTGGTAGGCCGCAGAACATCGCGGCTTGTTGACTGAACATGATCATATCAGAGGTGTTCCAGTCACGTTACGTCATCTCGTGCGGTGGCTCTCACCCTCCAAGATCGACGGCGCGGGCCAGAACCGCACTCGATGCAGTCCCGGCCCGCCGCCGCCATGGTGGTTACGTGGTCACTTCGCGACGCAGACGCCGTCCGCCTCGCGGTGCGACGGCTCCACGCCGGTGGGCACGTCCTTCGACGAGCCGAACACGCGCATCTCCGCGGCCGCCGCGAACGGCTGCCCGTTGAGCGCGTTCAGCGCGGTGAAGCGCACGTAGCTCGCCTGCACGTCAGGGAACGAGACCGTCTGCATCGACGGGGAGTCGACCAGCGAGCCGGACGCGACCTGCGTCCAGTCGGTCCCGTTCGTCGACACCGAGACGGTGTAGTCCTTGACGCGCCCGTTCTGGCCGCCGGTCTGACGGTCCAGGTACCCGAACCCGTTGACGGTCGCCGTCGACCCCAGCTCGAGGGTCACCCAGTGGGGGTACGGCGTGTTCCCGTTCGTGTAGTTCGTGTGCCAGATCGTGCCCGCGTCGCCGTCGAGCACGTTCGAGACGGGACCCTCGGCCGACCCTGAGGTCAGGTTCTCCGAGCTGGCCGTCGCCGTCATGCTGCTCGGCGCGAGGACCGGCCGGTCAGAGACGTTGAGCAGCAGGTCCGCCGTCACCGTCTTCGTCACGCAGGTGTTGAAGTACGTGCCCTTCACCTGCAGGGCCACCGCCGTCCCCGCGGCCGAGGCCGGCGAGGTGACGACCCACGTCGTCGAGACGGTCTCGCCGGGCGCGACCGTGTCGACCACGTTCGCACCGGCGGTCGCCACCTGGACCGTCCAACCGTCCGGGACGTTCGCGAGCGCCAGCTCGACATTCGTCGCGTCGGTCTTCTCGTGGTTCGTGAACGTGGTCACCAGCGTGCTCGCGATCGCCGGGCTGACGTCCGACGACGACGGCGCGGACACGGTCGCACACGCGGCACCGCCCGCCGCAGGACCGTGGTCGACGACCGTGAAGTCGTCGAGCACGAAGTCCGTGCCGCCCGCGCTGCCCACCTTGCGCAGCCCGACCCAGGTGTCACCGCAGCCCGCGACGATCTCGCGGGTGTAGGTGGCCGTGTCGAGCGACGGCGCGAGGGTCTCCCGCGTCACGTCGGCCGAGGTCACCGTGCCGTCGGCGACGGTGTCGGACCCCGTGACCCAGGCCCACTGACCGGGAACGTTCGTCTGGTAGCTGAACGACACGGTGTAGCGGTGCCCGTCGACGAACGGCACGGTGGCGGGCACGGTCCGGTAGACCAGGCCCCCGTTCTCCTCGTGCGCCTTGAGCGAGCGCTCGCCGTTCAGGACGTCGTCGACGGCCTGCCCGGTGAGCGACCCGGTGTTGTACGGCGAGTAGGTGTTCTTCCACTCCTTCTGCGAGTACGGGGCGTGGAGGATGCTGATCGACGTGCGCGGGTCGGTCGAACCGCCCGCGTCGCCCTTGACGAACGGACCCCAGCCGGGCTGGTTGCCCTCGAAGTCGTCCTTGGCGATGACGGTGCCGTCGGTCGTCGCGGTGTCCGCCGTCCAGCGCGTCCAGCTCAGGTCGCTGGCCATGACCCGCACGTCGTCGATGGTCACCTTCGCCGCACCGGCGCGGGCGCCGATGTGGATCGTCGCGCCACCGTTCGCCGGCGCCGTGAACGTGACCGCCGCCCGCTGCGAGTAGCTGTGCTGCTTGGCGTCCGCCGCCACGTAGTTGCGCTGCGGCGTCGTCGAGAACGTGTTCTTGACGTCGGTGTGCTTGCCGTTCGCCCGGAGGGTGACTTCCCGGCTTTGGCCCGCCTCGATCTCCACGTTCGCGCTGAACGTGTACTGGGCACCCGGGGTGAGGCCCTTGATGTGCTGGGACACCTCGGAGGCCTTGGTGCCGAGCACCGCGACGTTGTCACCCTTGGCGGTCGTCTCGATCGTCGCGCCGCCCGTCGGGTTCCACGCCTTGAGGGTCCCGGCGTTGAAGCCCGGGTCGACGAGACCGCTGCCCGCGCCGTAGCCGGGGTCCCGAGTCTTCGCGGCCGAACCCGACGGCGCCAGGACGTACGCGACGCCCTGGGCACCGGTGACGGTCACCTTCCCGTCGACCGCCGCGACGTCGGACACCTTGACCCGGCCCTGGTCGGTCAGCCTGTACAGCACGTAGGTGCCGTTCGCGGAGAACTGGTCGGTCAGGTCGAAAGTCGCCGAGCCGCCCGCGGCGTTGAAGTAGTACATCTTGGTGGCGCTGCTGGGCGAGGTGGCGTCGTTCCCGTTCTTCGGGTCGCCCCACGGCAGCAGGTAGGCGTCACCGTTCGCGACGAGGGCGCCGGCCATGCGGATCTGCCGCGCGCCGTCCACCATCGCGACGTCGACCGTGGCCGTGCCGTCGGTGAGGCGTGCGGTCTTGCCCGGGTCCCACGACGTCAGCTCGAAGTGCTGCAGGAACTTCGTGGGCAGGTCGTTCTTCCAGATGTTGGCGTAGAAGGCGTCGTAGTCGTCGTGCCCCGTCCACCCCTCGAAGTCGGCGAGCTGCTCGCCGCCCAGGAGCGGGTCGGTGTTCCACGTGTCCCGGTCGGAGTTCGCGATGAACCGCACGATCGACGAGTTGATCCCCTTGTTGGTGACACCGCCGTAGTTCTTGTCGTTGGCCCAGTGGGACCAGACCGAGGTGCCCTCGAACTTGTAGGCCCACTCGGTGGCGACCTCCAGGTCCATCTCGTGGAGCTCGGCTGCCAGCCCGTCGGCGAGCCAGCCGCTCGAGTAGTAGGCGTCGATGTAGACGCCGGACAGGTTGGGCGCCTCCGCCTTGAGCTGCGCGAACCGGTCGAGGATCGCGCCCGTGCCGAGGTCGCGGCGCTGGTCGATGTGGTACGACTGGTTCAGCCAGTTCCACCCGTTGACCTGGCCCTTGACCATGTCGGCGGTGAACGTCTCGGCCTGCGGGTAGGCCTCCGTCGCGTTGACGTGCACGGCGATGTCGGCGTTGAAGTCGGCGCCGTCGTCGATCAGGGTGTTGAAGTCCTCGAGCCCGCCGGCGCGTGTGTTGTAGTCGCCGCCGTAGTCGGGGTGGCCCGAGTCGTGACCCTCGTTCGCGTAACCCTTCTCGAGCACCCACTGGCCGAGGTTGTCGGTCGCCATCGAGATGCGCTTGACGTTGTCGAGGGTCTTGAGGAACGGGTTGGTCGCCTGCGACGCGAAGTTGAACGGGATGTGCTGGACGACGCGGTCGGGCACGCGGTCCGCGCCGAGCGGGCGATCCATGACGTCGCGGTACGCGATCGCCGCGTCCTGCCACGTCACGTCGTCGTCGCCGTTGAGGTCGGAAGCGAGCACCACCACCGCCTTGGGCAGCGCGTACACGCTCACCCGCGGGTCGCTCGCGCCGGCGGGCGCGTACGTGTAGTTGCCCACCGAGAGCTCCGCGCGCCGCGCGCCGTTGCCGGCGTCGACGATGCGCGACTGGAGACGGGTGTTCCAGTTGTCGTTGTTGTCCTGCTTCGAGTCGTCGGTCGCATTGGTCATGATGCCCGCGGCGAGCTCCGAACCGCTGACGAAGCCGTAGGGCGTGCCCACCGGCTTCGCGTCGACGGGAGTCGCGCCGGTGACGGCGACGAACTGGTCGGCGGTCGTCGTCGAGTCGGTCGAGATCCGCGTGCGGGCGAGGGTCGCCTCGGCGTCGGAGGAGTCGACCGAGACGAGCGACTGGTTCGGGACGGCGATCATGTTGACCGTCGCAGCGGCCGGTCCGTCGAGCTTCGTCATGGCGAACTCGACCGTGTTCTCGTCGGTCACCGTGAGCGTCGACGTGACCGTCAGCCCCGGGAAGCCGTCGAACGTGGACAGGTACGTGGCAACGGCTCCGTCGAGCGAGCCCGACGTCGTCGCGACGTAGTCCTTGCCGTTGATCGTGAACGAGGTGAGGCGGGAGCGCTGCCCGTCGAGCGTCGCACCGTCGAGGTCGTAGGAGACGACCTGCGGGAACTCGGTGCCGACCTCCACCGTCAGGCCGTTGCCGTTCGTGATCGGGGCGGCCGGCGCCGGGTCCGCGGGAGCCGAGGGGTCGACAGGGGCGGGGGTGGTGTCGCCCGTCGCGAAGACGGTGATCTCCGACGCGGACGCGTTGTGGCTCCCGTTGATCGACGACACGGCCTGGAACTTCACGTAGCGCGCGTGCGTCACCTGGTCGAAGACGACGTGCTGGACCTCGGTGGCGCTCGTCGGCTGGTGGAACGTGGCGGCGCCGACAGGCTCGCCCCAGTCGGCGTCGGCGTCGTGGGCGATCGTCGTGTCGTCGGTGGCGTAGACCTCGACGTCCTTGACGGGCCCGTTGCCCTGCACCTTGACCGAGTAGCCGAGCCCGGTCAGGTCGAACGAGCCGCCGACGTCCCCCGTGAGCCAGTGCGGCAGCTTGTCGGGGTTGCCGCCGTTGTAGCGGGAAGCCCACTGGGTGGCGTAGTCGCCGTCGAGCGCGCCGGCTGCCGTGCCGTCGAGCGACGGCGGCGCCGGGTAGGGCGCCGACTCCGAGTCGACACCGACCAGCTTGTACTGCGAGAACGGGATCGCCGCGCCGGGCGGAACCGTGGGCGGCGGGTCGGTGGCGGCGGACGCGGGGGCGGCCGCCCCGAGCGGCACGACCGCGAGCGCGAGAGCCGCGGCGGCCGATCCGAGAACCCTGGTGAATCCGTGCGTTGTCATAAACCTGCCTCGAGACGTCGTTGTGGAGGGCTACAGGTGTCGCACTGCTGGCGACGGTCGGAACCGTCGCGGTGACTGATTATGACTCCTAAAGCACTTCTTGCGTCAAGTTCAATCGTCGGTGTTTCGGGGCGGCACCGGCAAACGCCGTTCACCCGGCCCGCGCCGGGCTGCTGAGCGCGCGGCGACGTGGACCTCCCTATCGGGCAGCGACCGACTTCCAGTACGTTGCGGGCGGACAGATGGTGGGCATGCCCACAGGAGGGGGATCGCCGGTGCGCAGCAGACGGCTCGGGTCGCTGTCTCAGGGACCGGCTCCGTGGCTGAAGGTCGCCTGCGGCGTCACGGCCGTTGGCACCGCGCTGGCCGCGACCGCCTTCGTCGGGAGCATCGTCGGGCGCTCCGAGCTGATCGCGTCGTCCGGGGTGACCAACGCCGACAGGTTCAAGTCAGGCGCACTGACGTGGCTGCTGATCATGGTGGTGGGCTTCGCGGCGTCCGCCGTCGTCCTCGTGCGCAGCCGGCGGGGACGGGACCGCGGACGGCCGGCGACGACGTCGGCGCTGAAGTCGGCGACGACGGTCCTGAGCCGCTCCGCCAGGTCGTTCGGCCACGTCAAGGAGCTGGACCTGGCCCGCCAGCAGGTGCAGCAGATGCAGTCCCAGCGGGACATGCTCGAGGCGATCCTCTCGGCCTCGATCTCTCCTGAGGCCTGGCCCGACCTGCATCGGCTGTTCGACGCCATGGAGACGCAGATGGCCGTCAACTGCAAGAAGCTCGCGACCTACGCCGTGAGCAACGAGCGACCGCCGATGCAGGAGCTGCTCGGCCGCAACGGTGCCCTGCTGGAGCAGGCCGCGGAGGCCAACCGCAAGGTCACCACCTTGGTTGCCGAGGAGCAGGGCGACGGCAACACGGATCTCAAGATCCGTTCGTACCTCGACACGTTGGACTCACAGGTCCGGGATCTGGAATGGAAGTAACGATGAGGAAGTCGGCCAAGTTCATCGGCGTCGTCGCCGCCGCCGCGTTGCTCCTGACCGGGTGCGGGACCGGCGAAGACGTGGACAAGGACCTCACGCCCGCACAGGCCGCCGAGAAGCTGGACGCCCTGATGAAGGACGTGCGGGCCGACGAGGTCACGCACGGGCCCGACAACTCGTGGGTCGGTGCCGACGAGACCATCCAGCTGCCGGACATCGACGTGAAGTACCCGCTGTCCGTCGAGGGCGACGCTCCGCTGAACGTCGAGATCTTCTCCTCCACGGAGAAGGCCGGGAAGAGCGGCGACAAGTGGCTCGACGTCCAGGCGAGGGAGTTCAACCGGACTCACGACGACGTGTCGGTGAGCATCCGGCCCATCGCGTCGGGTCTGGCCGTGGAGTACATCGCCTCAGGTCAGCACGTGCCTGGCGCGTTCACGCCGTCGAACACCCTGTGGGCGAGCATCCTGGAAGCCCGGGGAGTCCGGATGGACCAGGTGTCCGCCGGCCTGACCGGCAACACGGCAGGGTTCCTGCTCAAGCCGGAGGTCGCGGCAGACCTGGGGTCGGGGGTCACCCCGGAGGATGTCATCGACGCGGTCGTGTCGGGCGAGGTGACGCTCGCGTCCACGGACCCGAACGTGTCCTCGACCGGCCTGAACGCGCTCGTGACGATCCTTCGCCACTTCGACGAAGCCAACCCGCTGTCGGACGCGGCGCGCGACGGACTGGTCCGGGTCGCCGCGAAGACGCCCCCGGTCTCCCCCACGACCGCCGAGACGGTCATGCTCGCGTCCAAGGGTCTGGCAAACGTCATCCTGTCGGAGCACCAGTCGTGGAAGTCCGACCCGACCCTCGCGGACTGGACGTTCATCCCGTTCGGTGAGCGTCACGACTCCCCCCTCTACGCGACCGGGGTCTCCGAGCCCGAACGCCAGGTGCTGGCGCAGTTCGCCGAGTTCCTGACGTCACAGGACGCTCAGACGGCGGCCACCCGCCTGGGCTTCAACCCCTCGGGCGGCTACGCAGGCGTGGACTACGGGCTGGACGGTGCCCAGCTCACGTCCGCACTGGCCACCTGGAAGCAGACGAAGGACGCCGGTCGAACGGTGCTGTCCGTGTTCGTGGCAGACCGCTCCGGGTCGATGGAAGGACTCCCGCTGGCGAGGCTGCAGGAGTCCCTCCGCACCGGCGCACGGTTCATCAGCGCCGACTACCACGTCGGACTCATCTCGTACTCGACCGACATCACCGTGGACCTGCCGCTCGCCCCGTTCGACGACCAGCAGCACTCCCTGTTCCAGGGTGCCGTGAACTCCTTGCAGGCCGGCGGCGGCACGGCCACCAACGATGCCCTGCTCGCCGCGATGAAGATGCTGACGGACGCGGCCCCGCAGTACGACAACCCGGCGCTGCGCATCTTCCTGCTGTCCGACGGCGAGACGAACGAGGGGTACTCGCTCGACCGGGTGGCCTCAGTGATCGACGGGCTGAACGTTCCCGTGTACACGATCGGCTACAACGCGAACGTCGAGGAGCTGACGGCGATCAGCTCGATGAACGAGGCGTACTTCACCTCCGCCGACTCGGACGACGTGATCAGCAAGATCAAGGAGCTGTTCACGGCGCAGCTCTGACCTTCGGGCGACTCACCGTCCGCGCGCTTGATCCTTGGCCTACTCGCCGACGCGCGTGATGAGCCTGACGGCCTCGTCCATGCCGTAGCGGTTGCGCAGCAGTTCGACGGACACCGCGTCTGCTGCAAACCGCGCCGCGCTGACCACCTGGATCTCGTCCGGAATCAGCCGACTCGGTAGGTCCTTGGCGTTCTGGGACACGATGGCGCCCGCCCTGCCGACGACCGCCGCCACGAGGTGCTCGTCGTTCGGGTTGGGGAGACCGTAGGTCGGGTCTCGACCAGAGCGCCCCACAGTGTCCTGGCGCTGCGGCGTGAAGCAACATAGGCAGGGTATGAAGACGACGATCGGGCGGATGACGATGCCCGACGCGGCGTACGGGCGCGCCGACACGGGATCACCGGCACTCCGGGCGGCACGCAAAAGGGCCGCTGACCTGCGTCAGCGGCCCTTCCGGTGGTGGAGCTAGGGGGATTCGAACCCCCGACCTTCTCATGGCGGGTCACCCGACCCGGCGCTCCCGAAGTCCGTTGCTTTCGATCGTCGGCCGACAACACAGTGACCGCCAGAATCGGCGGAATCTCGGCGATCCGCGGGCCAACTCGACCAGGCTGGCACCGCCCGCCAGTGGCAGTCAAACCTGGGCACCGGCCGTGCGGCGGCGCGTGGAACTCGCGTGGAACCGGGCGCCTCGCGTGGAACTCGCGTGGAAGCGATACCTGCATCGACCACGCCGCCTGGAACCGATTGTCAACGGTCTCTGAAAACTGACCCCGTGCGGGTTCCCGAAAACTGACCCCTCTCGGCTGCGACTCGGGCAGGCTTGGTGCATGGCTGAGGTCGAGCGTGTGTTCCCGTTCTCGCCTCGATCGTCGCGCAGCCTCCGGGTTGGTGACCTGATCGGGGTTCCCCTGGAAGACGGCTCCTGGGCGTGTCTTCAGGTCACCGTGCTTCTGCCGTCAGGACCGGGGTCTGCGTCGTCGTTCGTCGTCACGCCGTTGCCGTGGCGCGGCCAGTCACCGCCGGTCGAGGCCACGGTCGCCGGGGTGGTGCCCACCGAACACGGACTGACCCACATTGACCTGTTCCGCAAGGCGGGCCTGGCTGTGACGGGCTGGGCGCCGGTCGAAGGCGACTCAGCACCGCGCTACGGCCAGGGCGCACCGGTCGGAACTCGGCATCTCGTGTGGGGCTATCGAACCGCGATCCAGCGCGCCATGGATGCGGCTGGGAGCTCACCCGAGCGCTGAGAAGGCTTCCGCTCACTTCTCGCGGTCCTTGGCGAGGAGTTCGCGGCGGGCTCGGGTGCGGTAGGACTCCCCGGCGAGGGTGAGGACCTCGGCGTGGTGCACGAGCCGGTCGATCATCGCAGGGGCAACGGGAAAGAGGCTGCCGCACGGGCCACACGAAGGTCACCGCCCCGGCTCTGCCGTCGCATGCTCCCGGCCCGGGTGGAGGCGATGCCTGGCCCCCGCGCCCCATACTGGCAGGCCCGGTCCGGCCCGCCAGCGGTCTGCACGGCCCGGGTGAACTCGTCGCGTTGTGGCCCGCTGTCCGCCGGCCTGGGCGGCTCCCCTGCCGGGGGCCAGTGCCTTGACCGCGGGTTCCGCGCCCTGGCCATCGTGACCGACCGTGTCGCCGTCGTCCAGGCCGCCTGGATCGCCCTCGCGAACGCCATCATCACCGTGCGCCGACTCGTGCGATCCGCCTGGACCACCCACCGCAGGGACGGCAGGCCACGACGCCGACCCTGACACGTATCCGCGCGACCTCTTACCTTGTGAGGCCAGCGCGCTCTCGTCCCGGCGCCGTCCCGGGCGATGGCGATGGCGATGAGAGGGCTCGGGCGTCTCGCAGTGCCGCGCGGGCACGGTCGGCGTCGCGTCGTTGGGCGGCGTCGACGCCCTCGGGTCCTAGCGGGTCGCGTCCGGTGATGGCGTACCGGTCCCGGTAGGCCGCGATCGCGGCGAGCCGGTGCAGCCACCGTTCCCGTTCGGTCACGCCCGGTGGCGTCTCGCCGACGCGCTGGACCCACGCCGCCCGGCCCTGTACCGCCCCGTGCGCGAGCGCGGCGGCGCGGGCGTTGATGAGGTCGCGGCGGGCGTCGAGAGCGGCCCGCACGTCGGGGGCGACGTCGGCTCGCAGGTCCGGGATGAGTCCTGCGATCAGGTGATCGTCACGGGCGCGGTACGTGGTGCGTGTGGCCCGGGCGATGCGGGCGGCGAGGACCGCGCCGACGTCGTCGGCGTCAAGCAGGCTCCGCCCGGAGGCCGCCCGCGTGAGGACCGTCTCGACCGAGTGCCCGCCCGCTTCGGCGTGCCGCAGCTCGGCGATCACCGCGCCGAAGGATCCGCCGTGCACGACGTCGTCGGCCTCGGCGGGCGTGAGGCCTCCGTGGGTGACGAGCGCCGTGCGGGCCAGGCTGGCCCAGGAGGTGCGGATGGCGTCGACGGCGATCGCCTCGTACTCGTCGGCAAGCTGTGCGATGCCGCCCCAGGGGTCCTGCTGGGCGCGCATGGTCTCGTGCGCGGACAGCTCGCGGCCGCGGTGGTGCAGGACGCCGTAGAGCACCGATGCGGCGGTCGCGTCACCTGGTCGCGGCGGGGCGTGGGACTCGTCGGGCTTGTCGAGCGCGACGTACGCGGTATTCGCGTGCCGGCCGAGGGTCATCGCGACGTAGAGGTTCTCCCGGGTGGTCGACCCGCCGACCACGACGTGGCTGGTGTCGACGGTGACTCCCTGCGCCCGGTGCGCGGTGACCGCGTACCCGAGGTCGACGTGCTCGGCCACGTACCAGGCGGGCAGGGTGACGACCCCGCCGTGCCGCCCGGCCCGGCGGGCCTCGAGCGAACCATCCGGGCGCACGCGC
>CBINDH010000044.1:0-12780 GCA_966249365.1 uncultured Xylanimonas sp.
CAGCGACATCAGGCCGCGAATCGAGCGGCGGGCGCGATCCATGGCGAAGCCTTCGAGCGCTTCGCCGATCGAGAAGAGCACGACGACGGTGGCTGCTTCCAGCCACTCGCCGAGAATCGCCCGTGCCGCCACCAGCCGTCGAGCCCGCCCGCGTCGCCGTCGCCGGTGTAGCGCGAGGCGACGACGAGGTCGAGGCGCGCCTCGCGCCCGCGCGTGACGAGCGCGGGCACGAGCTCGGGCGGGTGCTGCAGGTCGCCGTCCATGATGACAGCCCAGTCGGCACCGGCTGCCTCGACGGCGCGCAGGCCCTCGACGACCGCGCCCGACAGGCCCCCGACGGGCTCGTCGCGGTGGATGAGACGCACGGGCAGGGGCGCGGTCGCCGCGACGGACTCGATGACCTGCGGGGTGTCGTCGCGCGAGTCGTCGACGAACAGCACCGAGGCGTCGTCCGGCAGGGCGTCGCCCAGCCGGCGAACCAGCTCGGCGACGTTGGGTCCCTCGTTATAGGTGGGGACCACCACGATCACGGACACGGTGCTCCCTCGCTCCTGGCCCAGTTGCGTCTTCGGAGGAGAAGGCTACGCGGCCAGGCTGGGAGTTCACGAACCATGTCGCAGACGAACCGGTTCGGGCGAGCGGTCAGCTGTTCCCGTCGAACAGGGAGGTGACGGACCCGTCGTCGAAGACGGCGCGGATCGCGCGGGCGAGGTACGGCGCGATCGAGAGCACCGTGAGCTCGGCGAACCGCTTGGCCGGCTCGATCGGGAGCGTGTCGGTCACGACGACCTCGGTGGCGCCGCACTCGTGCAGGCGCTGGGCGGCGGGCGGCGAGAGCACGCCGTGGGTCGCCGCGACGACCACCGACTTCGCGCCGGCGTCGAGCGTCACCTTGACGGCCTCGGCGATGGTGCCGCCCGTGTCGATGAGGTCGTCGACCAGGACGCACACCTTGCCCTCGACGTCGCCGACGACACGGTTGGCGTGCGACTTGTTGGGCTGCGTCACGTCGCGGGTCTTGTGCACGAACGCGAGCGGGCATCCGCCGAGCTTGGCGGACCACTGCTCGGCGACGCGGATGCGGCCGGCGTCCGGCGAGACGACGGCGACGTTGTCCAGGTCGACGCGCGTGCGCACGTAGTCGGTCAGGACGGGCATGGCCCACAGGTGGTCGACGGGGCCGTCGAAGAAGCCCTGGATCTGCGGGGTGTGCAGGTCGACGCTCATGATGCGGTCGGCGCCCGCGGTGCGGAGCAGGTCGGCGACGAGGCGGGCCGAGATGGGCTCGCGGCCGCGGCTCTTCTTGTCCTGGCGCGCGTAGGCGTAGAACGGCACGACGGCGGTGATGGTGCGGGCCGAGGCGCGCTTGGCCGCGTCGACCATGAGCAGCTGCTCCATGAGCCACTGGTTGACCGGCTGCGTGTGCGACTGCAGCAGGAAGATGTCCGTGCCGCGGATCGACTCGCCGAACCGCACGTACGTCTCGCTGTTCGCGAAGTCGTAGGCGGACACCGGCAGCAGCCGGATGCCGAGCTCCTTGGCAACCGCTTCGGCGAGCTCGGGGTGGGCCCGCCCGGTCGCCAGGACGAGCTCGCGGTCTCCGGTGCCGTGGATCGACGTGTTCATCAGTGGCTGGTTCCTTCGCTGTCCGACGCGGCGTCGCTGGTGGTGGCATTGTCAGGCCCGCCGGGCGGCGCCGCAGCCGCAGCGGCGGCCGATGGCGTGCCGGGCCGCCTGCGGGCCACCCAGCCCTCGGACGTGTGCTGGTGCGCGCGTCCGACGCCGAGCGCCCCCGGGGGCACGTCGCGGGTGATGACCGAGCCGGCAGCGGTGTACGCACCGTCGCCGACGGTGATCGGGGCGACCAGCACGGTGTCCGAGCCGGTGCGCACGTGCGAGCCGATGACCGAGCGGTGCTTCTTGACGCCGTCGTAGTTCGCGACGATCGTCGCGGCGCCCAGGTTGGTGCCCTCGCCGATGGTCGCGTCGCCCACGTAGGACAGGTGCGGCACCTTGGATCCGGCGCCGATCTGCGAGTTCTTGACCTCGACGAACGCGCCGATCTTGCCGTCGCGGCCCAGCACGGTGCCGGGGCGCAGGTAGGAGAACGGACCCACCGAGGCGCCCGCCTCGATCACGGCCAGCGAGCCGTGCGTGCGCGTGACCGTGGCGCCCTCGCCGACCTCGACGTCGGTGAGCGTGCTGTCGGGGCCGATCGTCGCACCCGTGGCGACCTTGGTGGCACCGTGGAGCTGGGTGCCGGGAAGGATCGTGACGTCCGGGGCGAGCTCGACGTCGACGTCGATCCACGTGGTGGCCGGGTCGACGATCGTGACGCCGTCGAGCATCCACTGCTCGAGCGTGCGGCGGTTGAGCTCGGCGCCGAGCACCGACAGGGCGAGCCGGTCGTTGGTGCCCTCGACGGTCATGGGGTCGTCGGTGATGACGGCGCGGACGGTGCGGCCCTCGGCGCGCGCGAACGCGACGACGTCGGTGAGGTACATCTCGCCCTGCGCGTTGTCCCGCGTCAGCGACCGCAGGCCGCGGCGCAGCACATCGGCGTCGAACACGAAGATCGACGTGTTGATCTCGCGGATCTCGCGCTGCGCGTCGGTCGCGTCCTTGTGCTCGACGATGGCGAGCACGTCGCCGGTGCCCTCCTCGCGCACGATGCGGCCGTACCCGGTCGCGTCGGCGACGACGGTGGTCAGGATCGTCACGGCGTTGCCGTCCTCGCGGTGCGCGGCGACGAGCTGGCCGAGCGTGGCGCCGTCGAGCAGCGGCACGTCGGAGGCCGTCACGACGACGGCACCCTCGAGCGGGCCGGCGATCGCGTCCAGGCCCTCGAGGCCCACCTGGGCGGCCCGGCCGGTGCCGGGCACGTCGTCCTGGTCGACGACGAGCGCGGCGGCGTCGAGCCGCTCCACCTCCGCGGCGACCTGGTCCCGGCCGTGCCGCACGACGACGGCGAGGTGCGCCGGGGAGAGCTCGCGCGCGGCCGCCATGGCGTGACCGAGCAGCGAGCGCCCACCCACGGCATGGAGGACCTTGGGGAGCGACGACTTCATCCGGGTGCCCTGGCCGGCTGCCAGGACGACGACGGCGACGGGCGACGTCGATGCGGTCACGAGGGAACCTTCCTTGCTGGGGACGCAGCCTCTGCGCAAGGCTGCACGCTCCGCCCCCAGGACTCGAACCTGGACTAAGGGCACCAAAAACCCCTGTGCTGCCGATTACACCAAGGCGGATTGGACGCCTCCGCGGTGTCACTGACCCGTCCCGCGTCCGCAGACAGTCTGCCAGGTTGCCCGGGGTGGGTTCACATGGGAGTCACGGGCCGGGCACGTCACGGCAGCGACGGCCGGGACCCGCCGACCGGCGGACCAGGCACAATGTGGGGCATGCCCGAAGCCCCGCGCGAGACCCGCCGCACCGAGCGCACGACCGGCCGCACGCCGCGCGCGCGCATGACGGCGAGCCAGCGCCGCGAGCAGCTCCTGGCCGTCAGCCGAGGACTCTTCGCCGAGAAGGGCTTCGAGGGCACGAGCGTCGAGGAGATCGCGGCGCGTGCCGAGGTGTCCAAGCCGGTCGTGTACGAGCACTTCGGGGGCAAGGAGGGCATCTACGCCGTCGTCGTCGACCGGGAGGTGCAGGCGCTGACCGGTGCGCTGATCGGCTCGCTCGCCGAGAGCGCGCACCCGAAGGTGCTCGTGGAGCGGGCCTCGCTCGCGCTGCTGGAGTACATCGAGACGAGCGAGGACGGGTTCCGCATCCTGGTGCGCGACTCGCCCGTCGCGCAGGCGACGGGCACGTTCTCGTCGCTCATCGGCGACGTCGCCACCCAGGTGCAGTACCTGCTCGAGGCGCAGTTCCGGGCGAACGGGCTGGACCCGCGCACGGCGCCGCTGTACGCGCAGATGCTCGTCGGGATGATCGCCCTGACCGGGCAGTACTGGCTCGACGCCCGCTCGCCGAAGAAGGCCGAGGTGGCCGCGCACCTGGTCAACCTGGCCTGGAACGGTCTCAAGGGCATGGAGAAGAAGCCCGAGCTGACGAAGCCGCGCGCCCCGCGCCCCGCTGCCGACTGAGCCCGCTACCAGCCCCGTCGCATCTCCGGCAGGATGCTGCAGGTGACCGCACTCGAGCTCGACACCCTCACCAAGTCCTACGGGGACCGCAAGGCCCTCGACGGCGCCTCGTTCGCGGTGGGCGCCGGCGAGATCTTCGGCTTCGTCGGCTCCAACGGGGCAGGCAAGACGACGGCGATGCGCATCGTCCTGGGCGTGCTGGCCGCCGACGCCGGCGCCGTGCGCTGGGACGGCCGCCCCATCACCCTCGACGACCTCCGCCGCATCGGCGACATGCCCGAGGAGCGCGGCCTGTACCCGAAGATGCGGGTGCGCGACCAGCTCGAGTACCTCGCCCGGCTGCACGGCCTGAGCGCCTCGGCGGCCCGCGCGGCCGCGACCCGCTGGGCGGAGACGCTCGGCGTCGCGGAACGGCTGGGCGACGAGGTGCAGAAGCTCTCGCTCGGCAACCAGCAGCGCGTGCAGCTCGCCGCCGCGCTCGTGCACGACCCGGAGATCCTCGTGCTCGACGAGCCGTTCTCCGGTCTCGACCCCGTCGCCGTCGACGTCATGTCGGGCGTGCTGCGCGAGCGCGCGGCCGCCGGGGTGCCCGTGATCTTCTCGTCCCACCAGCTCGACCTCGTCGAGCGGCTGTGCGACCGGGTGGGCATCATCAAGTCCGGCCGCATGGTCGCGACGGGCTCGATCGCGGAGCTCCGCCGCACCGACCGGCCGCGCTGGTCCGTCGTCGGCCCCACCGACGCGCAGTGGCTCACCGTCCTGCCCGGCGCCCGGGTCCTGTCGCGGCACACCCCGGCGGACGCCAACGGGACCGGCGACACCTGGATCGTCGAGACCCCCGGCGACGACGGCCAGGCAGTCCTGCGCGCGGCGGTCGCCGCGGGAGCCGTCCACGAGTTCGGGCCGTCCCGCCCGTCCCTGACCGACCTGTTCCGCCACGTCGTCGCGACCGAGGAGGTCCCCCGATGACCACGCCCGCCACGCCCACGTCCTCGCTCCGCACGATCTGGCTCATCGCCGAGCGCGAGCTCATGACACGCCTGCGGCAGCGGTCGTTCCTCATCACGACGGCGCTGCTCGTCGCCGCCGTCGTCGCCGGCATCGTCGTGGCGAACGCCCTCTCGGGCAGCGGGACCTCCGACGTCACGCTCGGCGCCACCGACGACACCACCGTCGCGGTGCTCCAGGAGGCGACCGCGGCCGCCGGGATCTCGGCCGACGTGTCGACCGTCGGCGGCGACGACGTCGAGACCTCGCTGCGCGACGGCGGGTTCGACGCCGTCGTCGAGAACCGCCCCGACGGGACGCTCGCCGTCCACGTCCTGGAGTCGCTCGACGCGCAGCTCCAGCCGGTGCTCGACGGGATCGCGCGGCAGCAGGCGCTCGCGGCCGAGGTGACAGCGCTGGGCGGCGACCCCGCGCAGGTCGCGACGGCGCTCGCGGACGCGCACGCCGAGGTCGTCGCGCTCGACCCGCCCGAGGAACGGGACCTGACCCAGGTGTTCGCCGGCTACTTCGTCGGCATCCTCATGTACATGGCGCTCATCATCGGCGGGCAGATCGTCGCGCAGGGCGTCGTCGAGGAGAAGACGTCCCGCGTCGTCGAGCTGCTGCTCTCCACCGTCCGGCCGTCGCAGCTCATGGCGGGCAAGGTGCTGGGCATCGGCCTGCTCGGGCTGGGCCAGGTGGCGCTCACGGTGGGCGCCGCGGCGGCCACGGCGGCGGCCACGGGGCTGCTGGACACCTCGACGCTGCAGATCGGCGGGACGTTCGTCTGGGCGCTGGTCTGGTTCCTGGTCGGGTTCGCCACGTTCGCGCTGGTCCTCGCGGCGCTCGCCGCGCTCGTGTCACGGCAGGAGGAGGTCGGCTCGGTCATCACGCCGGCGATCATGTTCATGGTGCTGCCGTACATCCTGGGCGTCTCCGTGCTGCCGTGGGACCCCGACAACCAGCTCGCGACGACGCTGTCGTACGTGCCGGGCTTCGCCCCCTTCCTCATGCCGATGCGTGCGGCGCTGGGGGTGGCGCCGGCGTGGCAGCAGCTCCTGGCGCTCGTGCTCTCGCTGGCCGTGATCCCGGCGCTGGTGTGGCTGGCCGGCAAGATCTACTCGAACGCCGTGCTGCGCACGGGTGCCCGCATCAAGCTGCGCGAGGCGCTGCGCGCCGCATGATGCCCGCTTCAAGATTCTTGATGTCGAGACATCGGTTGTAGTCTCCGACACATGGAGTCAGCCGCAGCCGACCTCGACGGGACCGAGCCCGTCGTCGCGCACGACGAGGTCGACCGCATCGTCGCCGACTGGCGGCGGGAGCGGCCGGACCTCGACGTCGAGCCGCTCGAGGTGTTCTCGCGCGTCACGCGCCTGGCGCGCCACCTCGACCTGGCCCGGCGCTCCGCGTTCAGCTCGCACGAGCTCGACAGCTGGGAGTTCGACGTCCTCGCCGCGCTGCGCCGCGCGGGCGAGCGCTCGGAGCTGTCCCCCGGCGCTCTGGTGACCGCGACGCTCGTCACCAGCGGCACCATGACGAACCGCATCGACCGACTCGAGGAGCGCGGCCTCGTCGAGCGCCACCGCTCCCCCGACGACCGCCGCGGCGTCGTCGTGCGGCTCACCGCAGCCGGCCGGGCACGCGTGGACGCCGCGTTCACCGACCTCCTCGCGCACGAAGCGCGGATGCTGGCACCGCTGCCCCCCGAGCAGCGGCCGGCGCTCGCGGCGCTGCTGCGCACGGTGATCGCGCAGTTCGACGACCCCACCCGTGACTGACCCGCACCCCTTCTTGACCGCGGTCGGGGCTCGCTGGGACGACTCCGCGTCGGCGGGCGAGTGGATCGCCGGGCGCCTGGGCCCGTTCGGCCCGAGCCTCGGTCACGCGGTGCCGCACGGGTATGAGGCCTACGCCGTCGTCCCGGTCCCCCGGCCGGACGACGACGCCGACACCGAGACCCGGCCGTGCTGCCGCAGCACGTCGACCTTGTCGGCGCTGATGGACGTGCTGCGCGTGCTCGCCGTCTGGACCGGTGACCAGGACGTCCACAGCGCGCTGTGGGAGGGCTGGGGCTTCCTGTACGACGCCGGCGACGACCCGCTCACGGCGCCGGGGATGGCGATGTTCGGCTGGGCGGACGCGCAGGCACGCGTGCAGCGGCCCGCCGCTCCGGCCCTGGAGCTCCCCCACCGCCGCTACCACCTGTGGACCGGCCCGTGGCGGTCGGCGGGCGCGCTCGCGCACGAGCACTGGTCCCCGCCGTCGCTCGTGTGGCCCGAGGACCGCGCGTGGTGCGTCGGGGCCCCGATCTACACCGAGGAGATCGCCGTCGCGGGAACGGCGGACATGGTCCGGGCCGTCCTGGACGACCCGCTGCTCCACGGCCTCGGTGCCCGGCCCGCCCGGGTCGAGGACGTCCTGCGCATCGACGACTGACGCCACCGGGTAACGTATCCGGATGCCCTCGTTCAGATCGTTTCGACCTGGCGGGTCGGTACGGTCCGGCGGGTTCCTCCTGGTCGGCCTCCTGCTCGTCTCGCTGAACCTGCGGGCGCCGCTCACCTCGCTGCCGCCCGTCGTCTCCCAGATCTCCGAGACCCTGGGCCTGACCGCCGCGCAGGCCGGCCTGCTCACCAGCGTGCCCGTGCTCTGCTTCGCGCTGCTGACCCCCGCCGCCTCCGTCCTCCTGGCGCGCATGGGGCCCGAGCGCGCCGTACTGGTCGCGGTCGCGGGTGTCTTCGCGGGGCAGATCATCCGGTCCGCCGGGTCGTCGCTCACGGTCGCGCTCGTCGGCACCGCGGTGCTCGGCGCGGCCATCACCATCGGGAACGTCGCGGTACCCGTCGTCATCGCGCGCGACTTCCGGCAGCGGTCCGCCGTCGTGACCGGCGCGTACTCGGCGATGATGAACGTCGGCTCGGCGTTGGCCACCACGCTCACCGTGCCGCTCGCGCTGCTGTGGGGGTGGCAGTGGGCGCTGGCCGGGTGGTCGGTGCTCGCCGTCGTCGCGTTCGTCGCCTGGGGCATGGCGATCCGGCGGTACGACGACGCCGCCGCACCACCCGCGGCCAGCCCGACCCGGGAGACCCCGCACCTCGGCCGCGCGATGGCTCTGCTCACCGGGCTCCTGTGCGTCGCGTTCGCGGGCCAGTCGTCGTCGTACTACGCCGTCACCGCGTGGCTGCCGGAGATCCTGCACTCGCGGCTGGGCATCGACGTCGCCACGGCGGGCGGCATGGCCGCGCCGTTCCAGCTCTTCGCGGTGCTCGGTTCGCTCGGTGCACCCATCGCGCTCGGGCGGCGGCTCCCGCTGCGCGCGGTCTCGCTCACCCTGGTGGCGCTGTGGGTGTCGCTGCCCGCGGGCATGCTGCTCGCGCCCGGCGCGGCCGTGCTGTGGATCTCGCTCGCGGGCGTGGCGCAGGGCGGCAACTTCACGGTGATCTTCATGCTCATCGCCCAGCGCGCCCCGTCCGTCGCGGCGGCCCGGCGCGCGTCCGCGATCGTGCAGACCGTCGGGTACGCGTTCGCGGCGCTCGCGCCGACGGTGCTCGGCGCCGCCCACACCGCGACGGGCGGCTGGACCACCCCGCTCGTCGGGGTGCTCTGCGTGCTCGCGGTCATGGGCGTGATGATGGCCCTGGCGACGCGCCCGGCGCGGGCGGCCTAGCTACTCCAGGGCGACGACCGCGTCCGTGTCGAAGCGGTACAGGCGACCCTCGATCGGCTGCGGCGCGGGGTCGGTGCCCACCGTCGTCCACGCGACCCGGCCCGAGGCGAGATCGAGCGCGACGGTCCGCTTCTCCCCCACCGTCGGGTCGAAGAAGTCCGAGACCGAGGTCGGCACGACCACGACGACCCGGCGGCCGTCGGTGAGGGCGTCGACGACGGGGTACCAGCCCGAGGCGCCGGAGTCCTGGCCGCTCTCGTAGAGCTCGTGCGTCCACAGGGTCTCACCGGTCTCGTGGCTCAGCCCTGCGACCGTGCGCCCGTCCGTCACGACGACGACGTCGGTGGTGCGGACGACCCCCTGCCCCTGACCGACGGCGGTGCTGCGCCACACCCGGTGCGCATCGGTGACGTCGTACGCCGACACCCCCGCACCGTCGGGATCCACGGCGAGGAGGAGGGCGGACCCGGGGCCGTCGGTCGCCAGCAGCGGCGTGACGAAGCCCGGGACGTCGCCGACCACCGTGCCGTCGTCGCGCACGATACGCATCGACTCCGGCACCCCGTCGCCGTCCAGCTCCTCGTGGGAGATGTCGGCGGAGAGACCGTCGGCCAGCGGGATGGTCGGCAGGCTCTGCCTGAGGTACCCGTCGGCTGACGTGTCACGCCGCTGCAGGACCTCTCCCGTGGCGAGGTCGAGCACGGCGTCGATGCCGCACATCCCCGTCCAGACGGTGGTCCTGCTCAGCACGTCGTTCGCCCAGCCGTCCAGGGAGAAGACCGGTCCGTCGAAGTCGATCCACATGCAGCCCGACCCCTCGCTGATCTGCGACCCGGCCGGCAGCTCGTCCGCCTCGAGCACCGTCTCCCAGCGGACCTCCCCCGTCGCGGCGTCCTCCAGCCGCGCACGGTAGGGCGGCAGGACGAGCGGCTCCTGGAGCGTCACCGTCCTGTTCGGATAGACCTGCACCCCTTCGGCGCCTGGCTCCACCTCGACCGGATCGTCCACCACGGCCGCCGGCTCCTTGGCCGCCGGCCCCATGCGGTCGAACCGGAGCAGACCGCCGTCCGACGTCGGATACGCACGATGCGCCCCCCACGGGTAGTACCCCGAGGCGACGTCGTCCTGGGAGGGCTCGGGCGGCGCGTCGTCGAGCTCGCGCTGCGCGACGACGGTGCCGTCGCCGTCGATGACCGACGCGCGCCGGTTGAACTCGTCGAGGCAGACGACGACGTCGCCGCGGTCGACCCGCGGTGCGTACGTCAGCGTGTACGCGGTGGTCGCGCCGACCGAGCACCCGCTCGCACCGGGCGCTGCCGCCGTCCACACGATCTCGCCCTCCTCGAGGTCGACGCCGTAGAGCGACGGCCCCTCGTCAGCGTCCCCCTGGTTCGACTGGACCACGAGCACGTC
The DNA here is from genome assembly GCA_966249365.1 of uncultured Xylanimonas sp. Lineage (GTDB taxonomy): Bacteria > Actinomycetota > Actinomycetes > Actinomycetales > Cellulomonadaceae > Xylanimonas. The sequence continues at coordinate 10,159 of CBINDH010000044.1, forward strand.
GTCCACGAGCCCGATCGGCATCGGCCCGGCGATCGGCACCCGCCACGCCTCCACGGGCGCGTGTCCGAGGTCGAGCACCGCACCCGGAGTCGTCGTCGCGACCTGCGCCCACGCGCGCTGCCGAGCCGCGGCGGTCACCGTCAGCGCGCCGACCGTCCCGGCGAGCCCCACGCCTAAGACGGTCGCGACGGCGACGACCCGCCGTCGCGGCCACGCGCGGACCCTGGCGCGCGCGGCACCGGCGGCGCGTTCGAGACGCGACGGCTCGCGTGGGACCTCCTCGACGAGATCGTCGTTCTCGTCGGGCTCGAGGTGGAAGACGAAGGAGCCGCCGGCACGTCCATGGGCCACGCCCGGACCATACCGCCGCAGGGACCGCGTCCTCACGCGCGGTCACCCTCCGAGCGCGACGACGCCGTCGAAGCCGAACGTGTAGAGCCGCCCGTCGATGGCCTGCGGCGCGACGAGCGTCGACCAGGTCCACGACACGTCGCCCGCCCTCAGGTCGAGGGCGTCGAGCCGCACCTCGGTCACGCCGTACGCGTCGTCCATCCCGACCTGCTGGACCAGGACGACGCGGTGGCCGTCGGTGAAGACGTCGACGACCGACCCGGGGCCACCGTGAACACCACCGTGAGCATCCGACGGCGCGCCCGGGAGGGGCCGCCACAGCGGGTTCGTCCATCGTGTCGCGCCCGTGCGCGGGTCGACCGCGACGACGTCGCTGCCCGAGGCGACGACGGCCTCGCGGTGCGTGCGCAGGAGGACCCGGCCGCTGCGCGCCGGGTCGCGGCTCCAGCGCTCGGAGAGGTCGGCGGGGTCATGGGCCGTCAGGCCGTGCGGCCCCAGGGCGAAGAGGACCTCGGGGTCGGTGCCGTCCGTGGCGAGCGGCAGCATCACGGTGCCGTGAACCTCCCCGACGACCGTCCCGTCATCCGACCAGACGCGCGTCGCGCCCGCCGCGCCGCCGGGCGGGTCGCCGGGCGGCACGGCCGTCGCGTAGCCGTCACCGTCGAGGCTGACGGCCGACGGCTCCCATGGGCGCGTCTGCGGGTCGAACGGGTCGCGCGTGAGGAGCACCGCGCCCGTGGCGAGGTCGAGCACCGCGTCGGCGCCGCACCCGGACACCCACACGCGGTCCTCGTCGAGCTCGTACGACCACCCCTGCGCCGGGTCGACCCGTGGCGTCTCACCGACCCCGGTCGTGGCCATGCACGCCTGCAGGCTCCCGACACGGGCACCCGCCGCGAGAGTCGCCGCTGGAAGCTCCACCTCCCACCGGGCGGCGCCGGTCCGCGCGTCCTCGAGCCGGACGCGCGCGGGCCGCGTCACGAGCGGGTCGAGGAGTGTCTCCGCCTCGAACCGCGGCTCGGGCGCGGGCGGGGCCAGGCGGGCGATGCGCAGCAGCGCCGAGTCCGGTGCCGGGAAGACGAGCTCGTCGTCCGCGCGGTCCGCCACCGGACGCTCCGCGACGAGCCCGCCGGACGCGTCGACGACGGCGACCGCCGAGGAATCTCCGCGCAGGCAGACGAGGTCGCGCGTGACGCCGACGTCGGCCCCCGGCTGGCGCAGGCCCGTCGCGCCGCCGCAGCGCCCGTGGGCTCCCAGGTCGGTCGCCCAGAGCTCTGCGCCGTCGTCCGGGTCGAGGGCCCGCAACGTCACGCCGGCGTCGTCCTCCGAGGCGACCACCAACGCCCCGGCCACGACCGCGACCGGCCACGGCTGGTCCAGAGCCACGCGCCAGCGCTCGACCGGAGGGTCCTCGAGCCCGACGACGCCTCCCGGCGCCGTCGCGAGACGCTCGGCGAGGGCACGCTCGCGAGCGCCGTCGATCACGACGGCGACCGCGGCGCCACCCGCGAGCAGGAGGGCGAGAGCGCCCGCGACGGCCACCCGGCGCCCGCGCGGCCAGGAGTGCAGCGTCGTCAGGAGGTGCGCGGCGGCGTCGGCGGGCGCGCGGGCCCAACCCGGGTCCGGTTCGACGGCGTCCTCGGCCCGAGTCTGGTGGGCGTGCTCGTCATCCGGCTCGAGGCCGAAGGTGACCTTCGAGGCGCGTTCGCGGCCCATTCCTGCACCGTAGGCCCGTGGGACCGTGCCGATCCATCCCCTGTCGACGGCGCAACGCTCGCGTCACCGGCTGTTCGGCGCCAGCACCGACTGCCAGTGCCACGGCTCGGGGTTGCGCCCGTCCGGCTCGGCGAACGGCGGGTGCACCCAGCCGTAGTCGGGTGCGTGCGCCTTGAGCCACTCGTACTCGACGCTCCCGAAGGTCTCCACGCCGCCGCCGCCCAGGTCGACGGCGAGGCCGGTGCCGTGGTTGGAGCAGCCGGGCGGCGCGGCGACCTTCGACGCCGGGTCGTACAGCCGCTCCTGCTGCGCGTGCGTGCGGTACGCGGACCTGATGGACAGGTGCCTGCCGAACTGCGCGGAGAACGCCTCGTCGAGCCGAGCGAGGTCGTCGACGACGTCGGCCCGCACCCGGTCGCCCGGGGACCACGGGATCTCGGCGAGGTCGCCCGCCGCGAGGTGGCCGTTCTCGGGGGTCCACACCTGGTCCGGGGCCGCGCAGTGCTCACGGCTCGCGGCGTCGAACCAGCCGGCGGCGCGGGCGGCGGCGTCGGC
>CBINDH010000045.1:0-12544 GCA_966249365.1 uncultured Xylanimonas sp.
GGGACTGGGCGCCGCCTCGGGCACGCGCGCCGGCGGCGTCGGGGTCGCTGCCTCGGGCGCCGACGTCGCCACGGGCGCAACCGGTGCCGCCGGATCCTCGGCCGGGGCAGGGCGCCGGCTCGCCTGCAGCGCAGCACGCGCGGCGGCCGCACCGCTGAGACCGCCCGCAGGCCGCACGGCGGCCTGTTCCTCGACGCCGTCCGCGGGCTGCGTTCGTGCCGGCGCCGCCGCGGCGTTGCCGGCCGCGACGAGCCCGCCGCGCTCGAGCCGCTCGACGCGGGCCGCGAGCCCTGCCGTGCCCTCGTCGGCGCCGGGGAGCAGCAGGCGCGCGCACAGCAGCTCGAGGTGCAGCCGGGGCGAGGTCGCGCCGGTCATCTCCGTCAGGGCAGCGTTGACCAGGTCGGCCGCGCGGGACAGCTCCGCGACACCGAGCCGTGACGCCTGCGCCCCCATGCGCTCGAGCTGGTCGGCGGGCTGGCCGCGCAGCACCGCGCCCGCGGCGTCGCCCGAGACCGCGATGACGATGAGGTCGCGCAGGCGCTCCAGCAGGTCGTCGACGAACCGCTGCGGCGCGTGGCCGGACGCGATGAGCTGGTCGACCACACGGAACAGCGAGGCGCCGTCGCGCGCCGCGAGCGCGTCGACGACGTCGTCGAGCAGCGACGAGTGCGTGTACCCCAGCAGGCCGACGGCGAGGTCGTAGTCCACGACGCCGTCCGAGGCGCCCGCGATGAGCTGGTCGAGCACGGACAGCGAGTCGCGCACGGACCCGCCGCCGGCGCGCACGACGAGCGGCACGACTCCCCCGCCGAGCGTCACGCCCTCGGACTCGCACAGCGACTCCAGGTACGGCGACAGCACGTCGGGCGGCACGAGCCGGAACGGGTAGTGGTGGGTGCGCGAGCGGATGGTGCCGATGACCTTGTCCGGCTCGGTCGTCGCGAACACGAACTTGATGTGGGGCGGCGGCTCCTCGACGATCTTGAGCAGCGCGTTGAAGCCCGCCGACGAGACCATGTGCGCCTCGTCGATGATGAAGATCTTGAACCGGTCGCGCGCCGGCGCGAACGTCGCACGCTCGCGCAGGTCGCGGGCGTCGTCGACGCCACCGTGCGAGGCCGCGTCGATCTCGACGACGTCGAGCGACCCGCTCCCGCCCCGCGCGAGCTCCACGCACGACGGGCACACGCCGCAGGGCGTGTCGAGGGGCCGCTCGGGCGCGTTCTGGTGGCAGTTGAGCGTGCGCGCAAGGATGCGCGCCGAGGTCGTCTTGCCGCACCCGCGGGGGCCGGAGAACAGGTACGCGTGGTTGACGCGCCCGCTGCGCAGCGCCTGCATGAGCGGCCCGGTGACGTGCTCCTGACCGATCACCTCGGCGAACGTCTCGGGCCTGTAGCGGCGGTACAGAGCGGTAGTCACCCGCTCACCCTAGACGCCTCCACCGACACCGCACCCGGCCTGTCCTCAGGCGGTGCTCGCACCGCGATCTGCCGGGGGAAATCGGTTTCCGTCGCCGCCCCGCGTCGCTACGCTCGCGCCCGGCGGCCCACGGCACCGCAGTGCCGTGCGCCGGCGCACCGCGCAGGGCCGCGCGGCGGTGACGACTCCGAGGAAGGAACCCGAGTTGCAGCACACGCCAGGCAAGGTCGACTGTTCACCCGCCGAGGTCGGCTTCGACGAGTCCCGCGTCGACGCCCTCCACCGGCACTTCGCGCGCCTGATGGACGAGAAGAAGATCCAGGGCGCGTCCTACTGCATCTCGCGGGGAGGCCGGATCTTCCTGCACGGAGCGGTAGGCCCGCGCTCCTTCGTCGACGAGGCCGCGCCGATGCAGCCCGACGACATCCAGTTCGTCGCGTCGATGACGAAGGTGTTCACCGCGACGGCGATCATGCAGCTCGTCGAGGACGGCCTCGTCCGGCTCAACCAGGCCGTGGGCGAGATCCTGCCGCAGTTCGACACCCCGCCGTTCGACAAGATCACCCTCTTCCACCTGCTGACGCACACCTCGGGCATGCACCCGGACTACGGCTGCCTGCCCAACAAGTACGAGATGACGTACTGGGGTGCGGTCCGCGGCGCGTACGAGCTGCACGACACGGAGTCGTCCGAGCCGTTCGACCCGATCGCCGCGGCGCTCGCGCTCGGCGTGCGCGACGAGCCGGACCGGCAGTGGCTCTACTCCACGTTCGGCTTCGTCGTGCTCGGCTGGGTGATCGAGAAGGTCACCGGCCGCTCGGCGCACGCCGTCATCGAGGACCGGGTCGCCGCTCCCCTGGGCCTGGCCGACACGTTCTTCACGCCGCCGGCCGACAAGCTGGACCGCTACATGGTGACCCGGCCGTTCGCCGAGCGGATCGAGAAGGCCCGGCGCGGCGAGGACATCCACTGGGGGCTGCCCGGCACGGGCGGCGGCATGAGCTCGACGCCGTACGACCTCAACCGGTTCGGCAACGCGTTCCTCAACGGGGGCGAGCTGGACGGCGCCCGGATCCTGGGCCGCAAGGCCGTCGAGAAGATGACCTCCCCGGTCAGCGCGCTGCCCACCTACTGCTGGGGTGCGACCGGCCAGCCCCGCCGGTACGGCGTCGGGTTCGACAAGGCGGACCGGATCGAGTTCACCTACTCGGACAGCACCTACGTGCACGAGGGTGCCGGGTACGTCCAGCTCATCGTGGACCCGACCGAAGAGCTGGTGTCCTCGGTCTTCGTCCCCTTCACGGCAGGCGACGTGTTCCACCCCGACGCGCTGTACGGCACGCAGAACGTCATCTGGTCGGGCCTGACGTGACCGCCCTGCCGCTGATGCGGCAGTGGGACGTCCTGCGGGCCGTCTCGGTGGTCACCTACAAGGAGTGGGCGGCCTACCGCACGCACTCTCTGGTCTCGGTCTTCGTCGGTCCGGTCTACTTCGTCGTCCAGTACTTCATCTGGACGGCGGTGTACGGCGACGCCGGGACGCTGCACGGCCTCGAGCTGACGCAGATGATCCGGTACTTCGGCGCGGCGACGCTCATCGGCTACCTGACGATGGACTTCGCCGACTGGAACCTGTCGATGCTGGTCCGCACGGGCCGGTACCTGACGTTCGCGCTGCGGCCGCTGCACCACCGGTTCTTCGCCCTCGCCCAGAAGGTCGGGCACCGGGCGCTCGGGTTCGTGTTCGAGTTCGTGCCGTGCCTGCTGGTCTTCGTGCTGCTGTTCCGCGTGGACATGCGGCCCGCGCACGTCGGCTGGCTCGTGGTGACGGTGGTGCTCGCCTTCTTCATGGGCTTCTACGTGCGGTACTGCCTCGGCCTGGCGTCGTTCTGGCTGGTCGAGGCGGGCGGGCTGCAGGGCGTGGTCACGCTGCTGAGCGGGTTCCTCTCGGGTGCCCTGATCCCGCTGGTGTTCTTCCCGCACTGGCTGCAGGTGGCGCAGTTCTTCCTCCCGTTCCAGTACATGGTGTACGTCCCCGCGATGGTGTTCACGGGCACCTACCGCCTCGGCAGCATCGAGCTGTCCGTCCCGCAGGTCGTGGGCTGCCAGGCGGTGGCCGTCGTCGTGATGTTCCTGCTCAGCGAGGTGCTCTACCGGGCCGCGACCCGGCGGTTCACGGATGCGGGGAACTGATGCGCCGCTATCTCGCCGCCTACCGCGTCTGCCTGCGCATCGCGGCCCGTGAGGCGACGACGTACCGGGCGAGCTTCGTGATGTCGAGCCTGATCACGCTCGTCGGAAACCTCGCCCTGCCGCTGGTCACGGTGCTGATCTACGGGTCCGGGGCCGGGTTCCCCGGCTGGACGGCCGACGAGGTGCTGCTCGTCCAGTCCGTGTTCACGCTGTCGACGGGCCTGTCGGGCCTGGCGCTCGGCCGCCTGGTGTGGGTGACGATGGGCCGGGTGCGCGAGGGCACGCTCGAGGTCGTGCTGCTCAAGCCGATCCGCCCGCTGCCGTTCATCGTCCTGACGACGGTCCAGCCCGAGAGCGTCGGCGTCACCGCCGGGGGCGCCGTGCTGATGGCCTGGGCCGGCTCGCGCGCGATCGACGTCGTCACGGTCGGCACCGTGCTGAGCTTCCTCGGGCTGTTCGTCGCCGGGCTGTGCGTCATGGCCGGGATCGCCCTCGTCATGGCGGCGACGTCGTTCCGGTGGGTGGGCAACTCCCGCCTGCCGGAGATCGCCGACAGCGTGCGGGTCTTCGGCCAGTACCCGCTCGCGATCTTCCCGGGCGCGGTGCAGGCCGTCGTCACCTTCGCCGTCCCGGTCGGGATGGTGGGCTACTACCCGGCGTCGGCCCTCCTCGGGCGCGACGCCGCCGGCATGTGGCCCGCAGCCGCGGCGTGCGCGGCGTTCCTGGGCCTCGGCGTGTGGCTCTATCACCACCAGATCCGGCACTACCAAGGGGTGGGCGGGTAGCACTCATGGACACTGCGGTCGAGGTCGAGCACCTCTCCAAGACGTATATGACGTACAAGCGCGGCACGGGCTTGTTCCGCCGTGAGCCGACGACGGTGACGGCGGTCGACGACGTGAGCTTCACGATCGGGGCCGGCGAGATCTGCGGCGTCCTCGGCCCGAACGGTGCGGGCAAGTCGACGACGATCAAGATGCTGTGCGGGGCTCTGCTCCCGACGGCGGGGACGATCCGGGCGCTCGGGTACGAGCCCTTCCGCGACCGCCGGCGCTACGTCCAGCAGATCGGCGCGGTGTTCGGCCAGAAGTCGCAGCTCGTCTGGGACATCCCGCCGGTCGACAGCTTCGCGATGAACAAGGCGATCTACGGCGTCCCGGACGCGCAGTACCGCGAGACGCTCGACGAGCTCGTCACGCTCCTGGACGTCGCGGACAAGATCGAGGTGCCGACGCGCGTCCTCTCGTTGGGCGAGCGCATGAAGTGCGAGTTCATCATGGCGATGCTGCACCGCCCCCGGGTCGTGTTCCTCGACGAGCCCACCATTGGGCTGGACACCATCGCCAAGGCGGGCATCCGGCAGTTCATCCGTGGCATGCAGGAGCGGGGCACCACCTTCGTGCTGACGACGCACGACCTCGAGGACGTCGAGCGCCTGGCGAAGCACGTCGTCATCATCGGCGGCGGCAGGAAGGTGTTCGACGGGTCGCTGTCGGACCTCACGCACAGCCTGGGCGACGCGAAGATCGTGGAGCTGACCCTGGCCCGCCCCGCGAGCGAGGCCGACCTCGACGGGCTGACCGTCGTCGAACGCCGGTCGGAGCGCGAGCTCACGCTCGAGGTGGACCTGGCGCTCGTCGGCCCGTCCGAGCTGTTCGCCACCCTGTCGCAGCGCCTCGAGATCACGGACATCTCCGTCCGCGAGCTGCCGATGGAGCGCGTGATCACCGAGATCTACACCTCCAGCAGGCGCTGAAGGGCGCTACCGCCGCAGCGCCCGCCGCGCGAGCGTGTTGCCGAGCACCTGCACGAGCTGGACGACCGCGACGATGATGACGACGACGACGAACGTGACCGCCCAGTTGAACTGCTGGTAGCCGTGCACGATGGCGAAGTCGCCGAGCCCGCCGGCACCCATGTACCCACCGATCGCCGACATGTCGAGCACGCCCACGAACAGGAACGTGTACCCGAGGATGAGCGGCGCGAGCGCCTCGGGGACGAGCACGGTCCGCACGATGCGCCACGGGGACGCGCCCATCGCGCGGGCCGCCTCGACGACGCCCGGATCGATGGAGACGAGGTTCTGCTCGACCAGCCGCGCGAACACCATCGACGCCATGACGGACATGACGAACGTGAACGCCTCGATACCGATGATCCGGCCCGTGACCGCGCGCGTCACCGGGCCCAGCAGAGCGATGAAGATGATGAAGGGGATCGGCCGGACGAGGTTGATGAGCACGTTGAGGACCGTGAACACGACACGGTTCGCCAGCAGGTTGCCCGCACGCGTGAGGTAGAGGCCCAGCCCGATCGCCAGCCCGACGATCCCGCCGACCAGCAGCGTGATGCCGACCATCTGCGCGGTCTCGCCGGCGGCCTGCCACAGGTACGGCCCGAGGTTGTCCCAGTCCATCAGAGGTCCCCTTCCGCCGTGCGCGAGGTCTCGACAGGCTCGACCAGCAGCGGATGCGCGGCCGTCCCGAGGTCGTCGACGTCGGTCACCTCGCGCAGCCGGGTGATCGCCGCGGCGACGGCGTCGTCGGGCCCGGTGAGCTCGAACGTGAGCGAGCCGTACGGCTTGTCGGCGACCTCGGTGATGCCGCCGTAGATGACGGCCGGCTCGACGCCGCCTTCGCGCAGCACCTGGGAGATCGCGTGCGTGGACCCCGTGACCTCGTCGATGCCGACGACGACGAGGCGCCCGGGGTGCCGCTCACGCAGGCGCGCGAGCGTCTCGGGCGACGGCCGGTCGCGCAGCGACGTCGCGACGAACCGCCTGGTGACCGGCGCCTGTGGGCCGGAGAACACCGCGTACGCGTCGCCGACCTCGACGACGCGCCCGTGCTCCATGACCGCGACGCGGTGACACGCGTACCGGACCACGTCCATCTCGTGCGTGATGATGACGACGGTGATGCCGAGCTCCCGGTTGACGCGCTGCAGGAGCTGGAGGACGTCGCGGGTCGTCTCCGGGTCGAGCGCGCTGGTCGCCTCGTCGGCGAGCAGGATCCGCGGGTTCGTGGCCAGCGCGCGGGCGATGCCGACGCGCTGCTTCTGCCCGCCGCTGAGCTGCGACGGGTACGAGCCCGCCTTGTCCCCGATGCCAACGAACTCGAGCAGCTCGCGCACCCTCTGCTCCCGGCGCTCCCGGGGCCACTTCGCGGCCTCGAGCGGGTACGCGACGTTGCCGGCGACGGTGCGCGAGCTCAGCAGGTTGAACTGCTGGAAGATCATGCCGATCCCGGCCCGGACCTCACGGAGCCGCGACTCGCTGAGCCCCGTGAGGTCCTGGCCGCCCACCACCACGCTTCCCGACGTCGTCCGCTCGAGCGCGTTGATGAGCCGCACGAGCGTGGACTTGCCGGCCCCCGAGTAGCCGATGACGCCGAAGATCTCGCCCGCCTCGATGTCGAGGGTGACGCCGTCGACGGCCCGGACCTCGGGGCGCTTCCGGCTGCCGGGGAACACCTTGACGGCGTCCCGGAAGCTGATGATGGGATCGGTCACGAGGTCAGCCCTGAGCCTTCTGGTTCTTCTCGATCGTGGCCAGGATCTCCTGGAGCTCGGCCGGGGACTCGTTCTTGATCACGCCCGTGCCGCCCGACGCCTCGACCACGCCGTCGGTGATCTCCGCGTCGTGGTAGATCTCGATCAGCTTGGCGAAGGTCTCGTTGTCCTTGTCCTCGGCACGGGAGACCCAGATGTTGATGTACGGGTCGTTGGCCGACGAGCCGGCGTCGGTCGAGTAGACCGGCTTCTGGAACTCCTCGGGGATGTTCGGCACGAAGTCGTTGTTGACGATCGCCGCGTAGACCTTCGGGTCCTGCAGCGCGGCGGGCGTCTGGTCGGCCTTGAGCGCGCGGATCGCGACGCGCGACTCGTCGGCGATCACGTCGGCCGGCGTCGAGAAGGAGGTGCCGCCGTCCTTGAGGGTGACCAGCCCGGCGTCCTGCAGCACGAGCAGCGCGCGCGCCTGGTTGGACGGGTCGTTCGGGATGGCGACCTCGGCGCCGTCGGGGATGTCGGCGACGTCGGTGACCTTGGTCGAGTACAGGTCGAGGGCGTAGACGGCGGTGGCGCCGATCGGCACGAGGTCGCTGCCGGTCTTGACGTTGAAGTCGGCGAGGTACTGCAGGTGCTGGAACTGGTTGAGGTCCAGGTCGCCGTCGGCCAGACCCTGGTTGGGGAGCTGGTAGTCGCTGAAGTTCTTCAGCTCGACGGCGATGCCCGCCTCCTCGGCCTTGGCCTCGAAGGTCTTCCAGTACTCCTCGCCGGAGGACACGATGCCGATGACGATCGGGTCCTCGGCGGTGCCGGCCGAGACGTCGGCGGCGCTCGACGAGGCGCAGGCGGACAGGGCGAGCGTGGCGGAGGCGGCGAGAGCCGCGACGGCGGTGAGGCGAGTGCGAGACATGGGTGTGTCCTTCCGTGCCGGATGACGGCGAAGCGGGTGGCTTGGGGGTGCGCGAGGGTGCACGGGTCCCCGGGTCTGGTTCGGGGGTCCGGCGCGTGGCGCGGGTTCGACAGGGGGCCGACGTCGTCGGCGCGGCCGCGAGGGCGGCTGCTGAACAGGTCAGCAGGCCGGGCTCAGCGAGCCGCGCGGCGCATTCGCCGAGCCACCGCGGCGCGACACATGACGACGCGCGACGAGGTGCGCGAGGTCTGTGCGGCGAGCTGCGTGGTGGCGGGCATGGCGCAATCTTGCGCAGAGGGGGTCCGGTTGACCTAACCGGGAGCCGGGAAATCCCACGATGCGAGCGTGTTTTGTCTCGCGTGTCGAGAATCTGCAGGTCAGAGCGTTTCGCTCCGTCTCACGCCGGACGGGCCGGGCAGTAAAGGACCCCCCGCACACCCGACAGAGCGCACCTACCCTTGCTGCCTTCCGGCCCTGGGGGAGTTCGGCGCGATGTCGCCGCACGAGGGGTCTGCCGTCCAGGGTACCGGAGCCCGGCGCCCTGGCCGAAATCCAGGAGCCAGGTTCGGGAGCACCGCCCGAGTCAGGTATCCTTCTCAGGCTGCCCTGGCCGTGCACGGCCTGGGACGCACCAGGAGGATTCGCCTAGCGGCCTATGGCGCACGCTTGGAAAGCGTGTTGGGTTCACGCCCTCACGGGTTCAAATCCCGTATCCTCCGCCGACAGAACCCCCGGATCCGCTCGGATCCGGGGGTTCTTCGTTTGCACCTCGCCGAGATGGCACTTCTCGTCGGTGGGGCGGACCGGGATCCGACGAGAATCGCCGTCTCGGCGAAACCTCAGCAGCCAGGTGCGGTTACCCGAGGCCGTGCAGCGGGACCCACACCCGCATCGCGCTGCTCCCCCGGTTGCCCCACCGGGAGTACGGCACGAGGGCGACGTCGATGTCACGCATCTCCACCGGCGACGGCGCGGCGTGGAACGTGCCCGGCGACGGTTCGGGCGACACGGCAAGCGCCGTCGCGCGCACCGTCACCGCACCGTCGAGCACGTCCAGCGACCCTCCGTCGTCGAGGACCACGTCCGGGGCGAACCGGACATCCTCCACCCGGATGCCGACGGGAAGGTCGGTCGACTCCAGCGCGTAGACCAGCGGTCCGCGCGCCACGGCGACGCAGCCGCGCACGGCGTCGACCTCCGGGTGCGGGTAGAGGAGCCGGGCAGGCATCTCGAGCCGTAGCCGGACGTGGTTCCGGGGAGCGACCGTGACCCATCCGTCCCTCGCCGTGACGGGGACGGTCTCGCCGTCGACCGTCAGGGCGTACGCGGTGCACCACGCCGGGATCCGGAGGCGCAGGGCGCGCGAACCGAGCCCGCCGGGTGCGGAGATCTCGATCTCGCCGTCGTACGGGTACCCCGTGCGGATGCTCAGGGGGTGGCCGTCGACGGTGAGGTCCGCCGAGGCGTACAGGGAGACGGTGACGGCCTCGTCGTCGACCTGGGCGACGTAGTGGTGCGCCGACGTCACCAGCCGGGCCACGTTCGGCGGGCAGCACGGGCACTTGAACCATGGGACGCGATGCGTGGCGGAGTCCTCGTCGCCGGGGTCCTCGGCGTGCGCGGTGCGCACCTGGAGCGGGTTCGCGTAGAAGAACTCCGTGCCGCCCAGCGAGACCCCGGCGGCGACGGCGTTGAGCAGGGCGTGCTCGACGGCGTCGGCGTAGCGGGAGTCCCCCGTCGCGAGGAGCAGCCGGTAGCTCCAGTGCACGTCCGCGATGGCCGCGCACGTCTCGGCGTAGGCGCGCTCGGCGGGAAGCTCGTACGCGTCGCCGAACGACTCGTCGCGGTGGCGGGCGCCGAGCCCGCCCGTCACGTACATCTTGGTGTGGTGCGCCGACTCCCAGAGCCGCACGGCAGCGGCGAGCAGCGCGGCGTCGTGCGTCTCGACGGCGACGTCGACCATCCCGGTCGCGAGGTAGATCTGCCGGACCGCGTGGCCGGTGGCTTCCTCGGACTCGCGCACGGCGACGTGGTCCTGGTAGTACCGCGGGCCGAAGAACCCGCCGGCGAGCGCGCCGTGGCCGCGGCGGTCGAGCATCGCGGAGGCGAAGTCGAGGTACTTCGACTCCCCGGTGCAGCGGAAGAGCTCGACGAACGCCGTCTCCGCCTCGGGGTGGCCGTCGACTCCGTTCGGGTCGTCGCCGAGCACGTCGATCACGTGGTCCGCGAACCGCTTCGCGATCCCGAGGAGGGCATCGTCGCCCGTCGCGCGACGCCAGGCCACCGCGGCCTGGATGAGGTGTCCGAGGCAGTACAGCTCGTGGCCGTCACGGAGTGTCTCCGCGAGCGGAGTCCCGCCCTCCCCCAGCTGGAACGCCGAGTCCAGGTAGCCGTCCCCCCGCTGCGCGCGGCCCAGAAGCTCGGTGAGCTCGTCCGCTGACTCGACATGGGCCTCGGCACGCTGCACGTCCCAGCCGATGGCCTCGAGCGTCTTGTAGATGTCCGAGTCCCGGAACGGGAACCCGACGAACGGTCCGTCGAACTCCCCGGTCAGACGGCGGACGTTGTCGACGGTCCCGGTCGCCTCGAGCTGCTCGAGGCAGTGCGGGATCGTCCGCGCGCTCATCGTCCGCTGCCACGCGCCGAGCCAGCCGTCCGGGGCGGGGACGACGGGTCCGTGCAGCGGGCGCAGCACGGACACCGCCTTCGCGGTAGGGTCCACCGGGCCGACCGTCAGGGCACCTGCGTCAGTCATCGAGCTCGTCCTCATTCCGTAGGGTTCGTCGTGGCGGAAGCCATGAGGGCGGCCACGTCCCGGCACGCACCGTCCCGACCGAACAGCGGGAGCACGTCCAGGGGCGCATCGACCACCACGGTCGTTCCGCCGTCGTACTCCTGCCCGGTTCGCAGGTCGGTCCAGGACGCACCCTCGGGCAGGTAGACCGCGCGTGTCGTGGCGCCCGGTTCGATGACCGGAGCGACAAGGAGGTCGGGCCCGAAGAGGTACTCGTCCGCGACACCCCACGCCTGGTCGTCGTCGGGGAACTCGTGGAAGAGCCCTCGCATCACCGGCTGGCCGGACTCGTGCGCCTGTCGCATGAGGTCACGGACGTAGGGGCGCATGGCCTCCCGGAGTCGCAGGTACCTCTCCAGGACCGCGTAGACCTCCTCGCCGTAGCTCCACAGCTCGTTGGGTGCGCCGGAGGCCAGGCGCCGTGACCCGTCCGCGGCGACCACCGGCTCGGCCGGCTGCCGGTCGCCGTGCATGCGGAAGACCGGGCTGAACGCCCCGAACTGGAACCAGCGCACCAACAGTTCGTGGAACGCGGGATCGTCGACGTTGCCGCCGTGGAAGCCCCCGATGTCGGTGGTGAACCACGGGATCCCGGCGACGCCCATGTGGATCCCGGCCGCGATCTGGTGGCGCAGGTCGGTCCAGGTCGAGCCGATGTCGCCCGACCACACCAGGACCCCGTAGCGCTGGCTGCCAGCCCACGCGCACCGCAGCAGGCTGACGACGTCGGTCTGCCCTGCGTCCTGCAAGCCCTCGTAGAACGCGCGGGCGAAGTGCTGCGGGTAGACGTTGGACACCTGCTGCCCGGGCCCGGCGTAGTAGCGGTAGTTGTCGATGTCGTAGACGCCGTACTCGGGTTCCGCCTCGTCCAACCAGAAGACTCGGACCCCCTTGTCGTGGTAGTTGCGCTTGCACAGATCCCACACCGCGGTCCGGGTGGCGGGGTTGGTGACGTCGAGGAACAGGGACGGCTCCTCGAACGCCATCTGTGTCGCCAGTCCACGGTCGGTCTGGACGAGAAGGTTCTCGCGCTGGAAGCGCTCGAAGTTCTCGGACCGGACCGAGACCTGCGGCCAGACGGACACCGCCAGCTCCACGCCGAGCTGCTTGAGCTCCGCACTCATGGCCTCCGGGTCGGGCCAGAACTCGGCGTCGAACCGGTAGTCCCCCAGGTGAGGCCAGTGGAAGAAGTCGGCGACGATGACGTCCAGCGGAAGCCCGCGGCGCTTGTGCTCGCGGGCCACGTCCAGGAGCTGCTCCTGGTTCCAGTAGCGCAGCTTGCACTGCCAGTACCCCAGCCCGTACTCGGGCATCATCGGCGCGTGCCCCGTCGCGTCGGCGTAGGCGGATGCGATCTGGGCCGGCGTGTCGCCGGCCGTCACCCAGTAGTCGAGCTGCGGCGTGCTCTCCGCGATCCACTCGGTGCGGTTGCGGCCGAACGCCACCCGCCCGATCGCGGGGTTGTGCCAGAGGAACCCGTATCCCCTGCTCGACATGACGAACGGCACCGATGCCTGCGAGTTGCGGTGCACCAGCTCCAGGACGCTCCCCTTGAGGTCGGCCACGTCCTGCTGGTAGAGCCCCATCCCCGCCAGGTGCTCGCCCCGGTCGGCTTCGAAGGAGGCGGTGATGCGGTGGTCGCCTCCCACGTGGGCCCGGTAGTCACGGGCCTTCAGCTTCAGCGCCCCACCAGAACGGAGCTCGCGGAAGAGCACCTC
>CBINDH010000046.1:0-12436 GCA_966249365.1 uncultured Xylanimonas sp.
GACGGGGCTCGACCAGCAGCTGATGGTCGAGCCCCGTCGAGACCACTGTCGTCTCAGCGCCGCGTGATCACGGTCCCGGCCGCGCGGTCGTGCAGCCCGCGACCGTCGCCGTCCCAGACGACGGCGGGGATCACGAGGCACAGCAGCACGGTCCGCACCGTCGAGCGCCAGAACCCGACGATGACGCCGTCGACGACGCCCTCCCCGGGTCGGCCGAGCACGCGCACCTGCAGGCCGAGGAGCCGGTGCCCGATCGTGAAGCCGATCGAGCCGACCAGGATCACGTTCATCACCGCGAGCACGGCGAGCGGGACGAACTCGTTGCCGCGCGCGAACAGAGCCGCGATGCCCCACGACACCGCCCAGTCGATGCACAGCGCGACGACGCGCCGCCCGAGGGGTGCCATGGAGCCGGGGCCGTTCTCCGGCAGGCCGAGCCGGGCCGCGCCGCCGCCCGTCGGGGTCGCGCCGCCTTCGAGCCAGGATCCGAGGTCTTCACGTCGTGCCACGCGACCAGCGTAGGCGGCGCCCGAGGGTGTCTCGTGCATCACAGAGCGCCTCCGAGGGCCCATGAAACCCCGCGGTGCGGGCGTAGGCCACCTCGGTTACATGCCCGAAACATGAGCGGCATGCGAGGGTAATCCCGGCCCCCTACCTTCGAGGCCAGCCGCACGACGCCGGCACCGACTTCTCAGGAGGATGGATGTTCAACAACGCCGAGGAGGCCATCGCCTTCACCCGGAACGAAGGGGTGGAGTTCATCGATGTCCGGTTCGTCGACCTGCCCGGTGTGTGGCAGCACTTCAACATCCCCACCGCACAGTTCAGCGAGGACTCGTTCACCGATGGCCTGATGTTCGACGGCTCGTCGATCCGCGGGTTCCAGGCGATCCACGAGTCCGACATGAAGCTCGTCCCGGACGTCAAGACCGCCTTCGTGGACCCGTTCCGCAAGCGCAAGACGCTCGTCATGAACTTCTCGATCGTGGACCCGTTCACGGACGAGGCCTACTCGCGCGACCCGCGCACGATCGCCGCCAAGGCCGAGGCCTACCTCGCCTCGACCGGCATCGCGGACACCGTGTACTTCGCCCCCGAGGCGGAGTTCTACCTGTTCGACTCCGTCCAGTACCAGACCGGCATGTCCGGGTCGTTCTACTCGATCGACTCGGTCGAGGCGGCGTGGAACACGGGTCGCGAGGAGGAGGGCGGCAACCTCGGGTACAAGACCCGCGTCAAGGGTGGCTACTTCCCCGTCTCGCCGTCGGACAAGTTCGCCGACCTGCGCGACGACATCTGCGCCAACCTCGCCCAGGTCGGCCTCGACGTCGAGCGCGCGCACCACGAGGTGGGCACCGCGGGCCAGCAGGAGATCAACTACCGCTTCAACACGCTCCTGCACGCTGCCGACGACCTGATGAAGTTCAAGTACGTCGTGCGCAACACCGCCTACAACGCCGGCAAGACCGTCACGTTCATGCCGAAGCCGCTGTTCGGCGACAACGGCTCGGGCATGCACTCGCACCAGTCGCTGTGGAAGAACGGCGAGCCGCTGTTCTACGACGAGAAGGGCTACGGCGGCCTGTCCGACACCGCCCGCTGGTACATCGGCGGTCTGCTCAAGCACGCCCCGTCGCTGCTCGCGTTCACCAACCCGTCGGTCAACTCGTACCGCCGCCTGGTGCCCGGCTACGAGGCCCCGGTCAACCTGGTCTACTCGGCCCGCAACCGTTCGGCGTGCATCCGCATCCCGATCACCGGGTCGTCGCCCAAGGCCAAGCGCGTCGAGTTCCGCGTGCCGGACCCCTCGGCCAACGCGTACCTCGCCTTCGCCGCCCAGCTCATGGCGGGCCTCGACGGCATCAAGAACCGCATCGAGCCGGCCGCGCCGATCGACAAGGACCTCTACGAGCTGCCGCCCGAGGAGCACGCCCTCATCGACCAGGTCCCCGGTTCGCTCGCCGAGGTGCTCGACAACCTCGAGCGCGACCACGAGTTCCTCACGCAGGGTGACGTGTTCACCGAGGACCTCATCACCACCTGGATCGAGTACAAGCGCAAGAACGAGGTGGACCCGGTCCAACTCCAGCCGACTCCCAAGGAGTTCGAGCTGTACTACGACGTGTGACCTGACTCGTCGCCGCCACGGCGGCTGACCTGCACGAGCGCCCTCCGGCGTCGGCAGCGTCAGCCGCCGTCGCGCGTTGTGGGGACCTGCTCGGTCCGTGGCACGAGACGCGGGCGGGCACCTCCCCTTCCGGCCCCGCGCTCCGCTACCCTCCGGGCCATGCCTCGCGCGCTGCTGTTCCTCGCCGGCCTCGCCCTGACCGTCTTCGCGATCGTCGAGGTCGCCCAGTCGGACGAGCACGAACCGTCGGGGCTCCCCAAGGCGGTCTGGATCCTCATCATCGTGCTGGTCCCGGTCGCCGGTCCGGTCGCATGGTTCCTCGCGAGCCGGTACGGCGGCACGCGGCGCGGTACGTCGGCGCAGACCGGCTTCCCCGCCGGCCCGGTACCGCCGGCGCAGTACCAGCGGCGCCCCCGGACCTGGGAGACGGACGGCCCGTCCGCGGCCGACGACGACCCGGAGATGCGGTGGCTCCTCGAGCAGGCGCGGCTCAAGCGAGAGCGTGAGCAGTCCTCCCGCCCCGCCGAGCCCGCTCAGGACGACGACGAGCGCGACGCGACGACCACCTGAGGTCATCCAGGCCCTACGGCCGAGCCCAGATGTCCGCGACGGTGCGGCCGAGCTTGTCGCCCCACTCGCGGGCGCGGTCCTCCTCGTCCGGGAGCAGCGGGCCTTCGACGTCGGCGACGTAGAACGACTCGGCGTGGACGACGGAGCTGTGCCCGTGGCGACGCAGCGCCCGCTCGGCGGCGCGTGCGGCCGAGCCTGGCAGGTGCCGGACGCCGGCGACGCGGGTGTCGAACGCCGCGTAGAGCCTGTCGGGGCGCGGCGGCGGCAGCTCGTCGATCCAGTCGCGGATCCCGGGGCGGTCCTTCGGCATCTCGTCCCGGCGTTCCTGGGCCTCGCGGCGGGTGCGGAGCCTGCTCATGCTGAACGCGTGGGTGGGCCCGCCGACGACGACGAGCCGGTCGTCGTCCGCCTGTGCCGCGTCGGGGTCCTCGACCGAGGCGACTCGGACGGGCAGGTGCCGGGCGATGCCCTCGGCGATCGCTCGGGCGACCGCCGCCGTGTTTCCGAAGCTGGTCTCGTAGACGACGAGTGCGGTCATGATGATCACCTCTTTCGGTAGGAGCACGCGCGGCTGCGGCGGCTCCTGGTTCCAGTCAACGCGCGTGCGGCCATCGCTCTCAGGACCACCGGACCCGATCCCGCGGGCCGAAGGTCCCGCGGCGCGGGACCGGCCAGCCCGGACCGGGGTCGATGTGCACGAGATCACGTCGTCCCGCGTCCCTTTTCGCGCACCTGCGAGTACGTTCTGAGAATGGCACTCAGCGCGGAGTCCCCAGTCAACAGACACATCATGGCGGCGCTCGTGGGTAGCGCCGGTTCGGGCATGACCACGCTCGTCGAGGCCGTGCTCCATCGCGCCGGGGCGATCCCCCGAGCAGGCACGATCGCCGCAGGGACGACGGTCGGAGACTCCCAGCCGGAGGAGGTCGCGCGCAGCACCACGCTGACGACGGCGCTGACCTTCCTCGAGTGGGACTCCGAGGACGGCAACCACTACGAGGTGACGCTGGCGGACACGCCCGGCCATCCGGACTTCATCGGCGGCGTCGACGCGGCGCTGTCGGCCGCGGACCTCGCCGTCGTGGTCGTCTCCGCCGTCGCGGGCGTCACCGCGGGCACGCACGCGGCATGGGCGGCGGCCGACGCCGCCGGCGTCCCGCGGATCGTCATGGTGACGTGCGAGGACAGGCCGCAGGCGGACTTCCACCGCGTGCTGGGTGAGCTGCGCGAGACGTTCGGCAGCCACCTGCTGCCCATCGAGCTGCCCATCGGTTCGGAGGAGGACTTCCGGGCCGTCGCCGACGTGCTCGGCCGTCGCGCGCTCGTCCAGGGCGTGACCGGCAAGCAGGTCGCCGAGCCGCTGCCGTCGGACATCGCCGACGAGTCCGAGACGCTGCACGACGAGGTGACCGAGGAGATCGTCTCCCACGACGACGCGCTGCTGGAGGCGTACCTCGAGGGGAACGAGCCCTCGGTCGACCAGCTGCTGCAGGGGCTCGCGGACGAGGTCGCGGCCGGCGAGGCGGTGCCTGTCGTCGTGGCCTCGGGAGTGACGGAGACGGGCGTCGACCAGTTCATCGACGTGCTGTGCCGGCTGGTGCCCGCGGTGGCCACCCGGGACGCGGCGATCGTCGCCGGCGACGGCACCGAGATCGCGGTCGCACGCGACCCCGAGGGCGAGCCGCTGGTGCACGTCTTCGACGTCGTCGCGGACCCGTTCCTCGGTCAGGTCGCGATGCTCAAGGTGCTCTCGGGCACGATCCGCACGGGCGACAAGCTGCACAACGCCTCGACCGGGAGCGAGGAGCGCCTGGGGAACCTGTTCCGCCTGCGCGGCACGCAGCGCCTGCCCGTCGACGCCCTGCGCGCCGGTGACGTCGGCGGCGTCGCCAAGCTCGTGGACACGCCCTCGCAGTCGCTGCTGTGGCACCGCTCGAGCGGCCACGCCGCGCCGCGCCCGCTGCCTTCGCGGCCGCCCGTGTACTCGGTCGCGCTCGAGCCGGTCAGCCAGTCCGACAACGAGAAGCTGTCGACGGCGCTGGCCCGCGCCGTCGCCGAGGACCACACCCTGCAGGTCGAGTTCACGGGCGGTCGCACCCTCGTGCACGGCCTGGGCGACACGCACGTCGAGGTTCTCGTGGACCGGCTCAAGCGCATCTTCGGCGTCAACGTGACGTCGAGCCCCGCTCCGGTCGCGTTCCGCGAGACGGTGCGCGGGACGGCGCAGGCCGAGGGCCGGCTCAAGAAGCAGTCGGGCGGCCACGGCCAGTTCGCCGTCGTCCAGGTGATCGTCTCGCCGCTCCCCTCGGGGTCCGGGTTCGAGTTCGTCGACTCGGTCGTGGGCGGCGCGGTCCCGCGCAACTACATCCCGGCGGTCGAGAAGGGCGTGCGTGACGCGCTCGAGCGCGGCGGTCCGAACGGCCACCCCGTCGTCGACGTCCGGGTCGAGCTCGTCGACGGCAAGTCGCACTCCGTCGACTCGTCCGACATGGCGTTCCGCACCGCGGGGGCGCTGGGCGTGCACGAGGCGCTCGTCAAGGCGGGCACCGTCGTCCTCGAGCCGGTCTCGACCGTGACGATCACCGTGCCGCCGTCCTACCAGGGCGCCGTGATGCAGGACCTCTCCGGGCGGCGCGGGCGTGTCCAGGACACGCAGATGACGGATGCCGGCGACACGGTCATCATCGCGTCGGTGCCGGACGTCGAGCTGCAGCGGTACGTGCTCGACCTCCGGTCGCTCACGCAGGGCTACGGCCAGGTGACGGTCACTCCGGACCACTACGTGCCGGCGCCGTCGCCGGCGTTGGTCTTCCCTTCGAGGCGGGGGACGCCTCCGCCCTCGGCCGCGCCCGCCGCGGCGGGCGCCGTCGCGTGGTGCCGCGGCGCCCCCCGCCTCGTCGGTCTGGCACAGTGTCAGCGTGGAGTGGCACTTCACCGCCGAGGTGATCGAGTGGCGCGGACCGGCGCCGTTCTACTACGCGCCCATGCCGGTCGACGCCGCCGCGGACCTCAAGGACGAGGCCCGTGGCCTGGAGTACTGGGGGCAGGTCGCCGTGACCGCGTCGGTCGGCGCGACGACGTTCGAGACGGCGGTGTTTCCCAAGGACGGCACGTACCTGCTGCCGTTGCGGGCCGCCGTCCGGCGGGCGGAGCGCATCGAGCCGGGGGACGTCGTGGACGTCACCGTGGTACTGGGGTCGTCGAAGCGGCCGGCAGGCGGGCCGGACCGACGCCCACTACCGTCGTAGGGCGCACCAGCACGTCGTGCGTGCGATTGGTTTAGCGGAACACATTCCGACATACTGCTCGCATTCGTCGCCAAGACGGAACGCGACGTCTAGGGCGCCTCGCAGCCGAGGCGCGAGAAGGAGTGGGAATGAGCGCAGCGTCACCCGCACGATCGGGCGAATGGCTGGAGTCCTGGGACCCCGAGGACGCGGAGAACTGGGACAGCAAACTTGCATGGCGAACACTGTGGATCACCACGTTCTGCCTGACCCTGGCGTTCGTCGCCTGGTACCTGCCGAGCGCGATCATCCCCAAGCTCATCGCCCTGGGCTACACGTTCAGCACGAGTCAGCTCTACTGGATGGCCGCCATGCCGGGCCTCGCCAGTGGTCTGCTGCGCATCGTCTGGATGGTGCTCCCACCGATCCTGGGCACGCGCAAGATGGTCTCCCTCTCGACGCTCCTCCTCGTTGCCTCCACGCTCGGCTGGGGCGTGCGCGTCCAGTCGCCGACGGCCCCGTACTGGGAGCTGATGGTTCTCGCGTTCCTCGCCGGTATCGGTGGCGGCGTGTTCTCCGGGTTCATGCCGAGCACCTCGTTCTTCTTCCCCAAGAAGAAGCAGGGCCTCGCGCTCGGCCTCCAGGCGGGCCTCGGCAACTTCGGCGTCTCGCTGGTCCAGCTGCTGACGCCCTACGTCATCGCGATGGGCTTCCTCGGGGTCTTCGGCCACAGCCAGCAGATGACGTTCCCCGGCGGTGAGCCGCGCGAGGTCTGGTACCAGACCGCCGCGTTCATCTGGATCCCGCTCATGATCCTCGGCGCCATCCTCGCCTGGACCATGCTCAAGTCGGTGCCCGTCAAGGCGAACATCCGCCAGCAGTTCGACATCTTCGGCAACGTCGACACGTGGCTGATGACGGTCCTCTACATCATGACCTTCGGCACGTTCTCCGGCCTGTCCGCCCAGTTCGGCCTGCTCATGGCGGACCTGTACGGCTCCAACAACCCCGACATCGTCGTCGGCGCCCGCGAGGCCGCCGAGGTCCTGGTCGCCGGCTACACCATCCCGGACCCGACCAAGTACGTGTTCCTCGGCCCGCTCGTCGGTGCCGCCGCGCGTGTCGCGTTCGCGCCCCTGACCGACCGGATGGGCGGTGCCATCTGGACGCTCGTCTCCGGTGTCGGGTTGATCGGCTCCATCGCGTTCACCATTCCTGCGCTCACCCCGGACGTGACCTCCGCCGCGACGCTCGAGGCAGGCTTCAACCAGTTCCTGTGGGGCATGATCCTGATCTTCTTGTTCACCGGCATCGGCAACGCGTCGACGTTCAAGCAGATGCCCATGATCTTCGAGCGTCGCCAGGCCGGCGGCGTCATCGGCTGGACCGCCGCGATCGCGGCCTTCGGCCCGTTCTTCTTCGGTATCGGCATCACCACCATCGGTGCCGTCCCGTTCTACGCGGTCGGTATCGTCTGGGCGATCGGGTGCGTGATCATCACCTGGATGCGCTACGCCCGGAAGGGCGCACCGCGCCCGAGCTGACTCACGGCACGCCGACGTCGTCGCCCACCCGCACGACCCCGGGGGCGACGACGTCGGCGTAGACCGCGACCCGCAGGTCGCGCTCGCCGCCCAGCGGCTGGAGCCACCGGCCGACGGCGGCGGCACCGTCCTGGGCCAGGTCGATCGTGCGGCACCGCTCCACGCGCTGGACGACACGCAGCTCGGCCTCCCCCACGGTGACGTTCCTGCCCACCCACGACTCCTCGACGAACGGATCGTCCGTCTTCACGACGACGTTCGCGCGCAGGCGCCGCGGGTCGGCGTCGATGCCCCACCGCTGCGCGCACCACGCCAGCGTCGCCGTGCCGACCAACGACACCGCGCCGCCGTCGAAGTGCCGGACGTCCGCCTCGGGCAGCACGCGTACCGGCACGCCGCACTCCGCGCTGAGCGCCGCGTCGAGAGCGGTCGAACCGACGGGCCACCGCCCTGTCGGACCCGACACGACGACGCCGCCCGCGTCCAGGGTCGACGCCGCGTAGGAGAACACCGCGTCCCGGCGCCGGAAGCGTCGCGTGTTCTTCCCGGACGCGAGATGACCGTCCTCGTCGACGACCGCGAACCACCGGTCGCCGGCCAGGCCGCGCGCCTCCACCATGACCGCGTCGAGCGACTCGCCCGCCATCGACTTCACCGGGTAGCGCCGCAGGCCACGCACCGTCATCGCCATTCGGCGACCCTATCCACCGGGTCGTAGTCTCGGGCCATGAATCCGTGGTTGGAGGTCTTCGGCTGGGTTGGCTCGATCCTGGTCGTCTGGTCGCTGACCCAGGCGCGCGTGCTGCGCTTCCGCTGGCTCAACTTCATCGGCGCGGTCATCGCGACGGCGTACAACGCCATCATCGGGATCTGGCCGTTCTTCGCGATGAACCTCGCGATCGCCGTGATCGACGCCTACTGGCTGTGGCGGCTGCACCGCACGCGCCACGACGAGGCGACCTACGAGGTCGTCGAGGTCAAGCCCGACGACGCCTACCTCCTGCACGTCCTGCGGACGCACCGCGCCGACATCACGGCGTTCTACCCCGGCTTCGTCGCCGCACCCGCACCCGGTGAGCAGCGGTACGCGTTCCTCGTGCAGAAGGGCGACGAGACCGTCGGCGTCGTCGAGATCGCCGACCAGGGTGACGGCACCGGCGTCGTGCTCCTGGACTGGGTGAGCAGGCGGTTCCGCGACTTCACACCGGGCGAGTTCGTCTACCGCGACTCTGGCGCGTTCACCGGCAAGCCGTTCTCCCGCCTGGTCGTCACGCCCGCGAAGCACGACGAGCGCTACCTCGAGCGCGTCGGGTTCCGCACCGACGGCGGCCAGTGGGTGCGGGAGCTCGCTCAGTCCTCGGCCGCGTAGAAGACGCGTTCCACGACCGTCCGCGCCCTGCGCGCGGTGCGCAGGTAGAGGTCCTCCAGGTCGCTGCCGGTGCCCACGTCGCCGAGCAGCCGGGCCACACCCGCGAGCGCCTGCCGGTCGTGCGGGAGCAGGTCGGTCTGCATGCCGGTCACGCGCCCGGACCACAGGACGACGGCGGAGCGGAGCCGGGAGGCGAGCGTCCAGGCGTCGGTCAGGGCGCGGGCGTCGTCGGCGTGCAGCAGATCCGCGGCGACGGCGGCGTCGAGCGCGGCGATGGTGCCGGTGGTGCGCAGCGACGGGACGTCGTGCGCGTGCTGGAGCTGCAGGAGCTGGGCGGTCCACTCGACGTCGGACACTCCCCCGCGACCGAGCTTGAGATGCCTGGTGGGCTCGACGCCGCGCGGCAGGCGCTCGGCCTCGACGCGGGCCTTGATGCGCCGTACCTCGCGCACCGCGGCGAGCGGGAGCCCGCCCTCGGGGTAGCGCAACGGGTCGATGGTCGCGGTGAACCGGTCGGCGAGCGCGCCCACCTCGTCGTCGTCCTGGAGCGTGCCGAGCGGCCGGGCGCGCAGGAGCGCCTGCGCCTCCCAGACGGAGGACCAGCGCTCGTAGTACTCGGCGTACGAGCCGAGGGTCCGCACGAGCGGGCCCTGCCTGCCCTCGGGGCGCAGGTCGGCGTCCACGGGGAGCGCCGGCTCGGGGCCGACGCCGCCGAGGAGCTCGCGCAGGCGGGTCGCGGTCGTCAGGGCGTAGCGGGAGGCGACCTGCGGGTCGGCGTCCGGCACGGGGTCGTGCACGAACATGACGTCGGCGTCGGAGCCGTACCCCATCTCGCGGCCGCCGAGCCGGCCCATCGCGACGACGAGCATGCGCGTCGGGGCGTCGTCGAGGCCGAGCTCGCTGCGGGCGGCCGCCTCGGCGACGCGAAGGCCGCCGCGTAGGGCGAGGTCGGCGGCGTCGGAGATCGCGGCCGCCGCGCTGACGGGGTCGAGCACGCCCAGCACCTCGCCGGCGCCCGTGCGGGCGAGCTCCCGGCGGCGGATCGCCCGCAGCGTGGTGGCGGCGGGCTTGACCTCCTCGGCGCGGACCAGGATGGCGTTCGCCTCCCCCGTGAGGCGCGCGGCACCGCGCGGTTCGAGGCCCGTCGGGTCGTCGAACCACTGCACGGACTCGGGCGACCGCCCGATGGCCTCGGCCAGGTAGCGCGACGACGCGAGCACGTGGGCCAGCGACTGGGCGGCCGAGCCGGAGTCGCGCAGGAGCTTGAGGTACCAGTGCGTCGACCCGAGCTCCTCCGACAGCCGCCGGAACGCGAGCAGGCCGCCGTCGGGGTCGGCGCCCTCGGCGAACCAGCCGAGCAGCACGGGCAGGAGCTGGCGCTGCAGCGCCGCGCGGCGCGACGTCCCCTCGGTCAGCGCGACGACGTGCCGCATCGCGCCCTCGGGGTCGCGGTAGCCGATCGCGGCGAAGCGCTGGCGTGCGGCCTCGGGCGCGAGCGAGACCTCGTCCTCGGAGAGCTGCGCGTAGGCGGGCAGCAGCGGACGGTAGAAGAGCGCCTCGTGCAGCGAGCGCACCTCGCGGCGCGTGGCGCGCCACCGTTCGGTGAGCCCGTCGACGCCCTCGGCGCGCATGCCGAGAGCGCGCGCGAGCCTCCGGAGGTCGCCCTCGGCGGTGGGCAGCAGGTGCGTGCGCCGCAGCCGGTAGAGCTGCACGCGGTGCTCGAGGGCGCGCAGGAACCGGTAGCAGACGGCGAGCCGGGCGGCGTGGTCGCGGCCGACGTACCCGGCGGCGGCCAGCGCCGAGAGCGCGCCGATGGTGTTGGGCGAGTGGATGCCGGGGTCGGTGCGCCCGTGCACGAGCTGCAGGAGCTGGACGGTGAACTCGACGTCGCGCAGACCGCCGCGCCCGAGCTTGATCTGCCGGTCCGCCTCGGCGGCGGGCACGTTGTTCTCGACACGGCGGCGCATCGCCTGCGAGTCCTCGACGAAGTTCTCGCGCGCGACGGCCTTCCACACGAGCGGGTCGACCGCCTCGCGGTACGCGCGGCCGAGCTCGGCGTCCCCCGCGACGGGGCGCGCCTTGAGCAGCGCCTGGAACTCCCAGGTCGCCGCCCACCGGTCGTAGTAGGCGAGGTGGCTCGACAGCGTCCGCACCAGCGGCCCGGCCTTGCCCTCGGGCCGCAGAGCGGCGTCCACCTGCCACAGCGCGGGCTCGGTGGACGGCCCGCCGCACACCTTCTGCAGCGTGGAGGCGAGCCTGGCCCCGACACCCAGGGCGGTCGTCTCGTCGGCCGGTTCGCCGTCGGGGGTGGTCCCGGGCTCGGCGACGTAGACGACGTCGACGTCGGAGACGTAGTTGAGCTCGCGGCCGCCCGTCTTGCCCATGCCGATGACGGCGAGGCGCACGAGGCCGTGCTCGGGGTGCTGCGCGCGGGCGACGGCGAGCGCGGCCTCGAGGGCGGCGGACGCCAGGTCGGCGAGCGCCGCGGCGACGGTAGGCAGGATCCCGAGGGGCTCGACGGCGGTGAGGTCGTCGGCGGCGATGCTCAGCAGGCGGGCCCGGTAGGCGCGCCGGAGGGCGTCGGTCGCGCTGCGGGCGCCGTCGTCGGGCCAGGTGCCGCCCGCGACGGGATCCGGGTCGGACGGCGTGGCGCCGACGGCGGTCAGCAGCTCGGCGCGGACCTCACCCGGGTCGACTCCGACGCCGTGCTCGGCGAGCCGGTCGAGCAGGTCGGGCCGGCGCACGACCTCGTCGCCCAGCGCCTCGGACGCGCCGAGCACCGCCAGGAGCCTGCGGCGGCCCGTGTCGTCGCCGTCGGGTGCCGCGAGCAGCGTGGCCAGTGCGGGCGCCGCGGGCGTCGCGGCGAGGCGCACGAGCTGGAGCAGCGCGAGGTCCGGGTCGGCCGTCTCGCCGAGCGCGCCCAGGACGCCGTCGGCGTCGTCGGGCAGCACGGCCGCGAAGGCCGGGTCCTCCCACAGCGACCCGGACCTGGTCAGGTCGGAGAACCCCGCCCGCAGCAGGCGGCGGGTGGGGCTCTCGCGGCGTCCTGCCGGGGTCACAGGAACTGCAGGAAGCGGTTCAGCTCGTACGGCGTGACCTGCTGCCGGTAGGCGTCCCACTCGGCGCGCTTGTTCGCGAGCACGTACCGGAACACGTGCTCGCCGAGGGTCTCGGCGACGAGCTCGGAGCGCTCCATCACCGCGATCGCGGCGTCGAGGTCCTGCGGCAGCGGCGTGATGCCCAGCGCGCGGCGCTCGGCGTCGGTGAGCTCCCAGACGTCGTCCTCGGTGGCGTCGGGCAGTTCGTAGCCCTCCTCGATGCCCTTGAGCCCTGCGGCGAGCATGACGGCGAACGCCAGGTACGGGTTGGCCGCCGAGTCGATGCCGCGGTACTCGATGCGCGAGGAGTTCCCCTTGCCCGGCTTGTACATCGGGACGCGGACCAGCGCGGAGCGGTTGTTGTGCCCCCAGCACACGTAGCTCGGCGCCTCCTGGCCGCCCCACAGCCGCTTGTACGAGTTGACGTACTGGTTGGTCACAGCAGTGACCTCGGCCGCGTGGACAAGCAGGCCGGCGATGAACTGCCGGGCCGTCTTGGA
>CBINDH010000047.1:0-12301 GCA_966249365.1 uncultured Xylanimonas sp.
TCGACGTCGGGCTGCGCACCGTGGGCGACGCCGCGGCGCTCCAGGACCTCGCCGACCGGATCAACGCCCTCGTGACCATGACGGGTGTCGACCCGCTCGCCACGGCCGAGACGGGGGACGGCCTCGCCATCGCGACCAACGACGACTACGCCCAGGCCCTGACGTCGGGCGGCCTCGGGGAGTCCGAGGCGTTCCGCAGCGTCGTGAGCGACGAGAACGCGGCCAGCGTCGTGTTCCTCGACATCGACCGCCTGGCGACCGTGCTGAGCGGCGTCCTGCCCGGCGAGGAGGCGCTCGACTACCTCGAGCCGCTGCGCGCCCTGGGCGTGACGGGCGGCGTCGACGGCGACCACCTGACCAGCACCGTTCGGCTCAGCTTCGACTGAACGCACCGGCCCGCACCGCCCGCACCCCGTCGCGTCCGCCGATGCGGCGGGGTGCGGGCGCGTCCGAGCAGGGCCAGCATGGCCGCATGGATGCCGCGAGCGAGTTCGACGTCGTCGTCGTCGGGGGTGGACCGGTCGGGGAGAACGCCGCCGACCGAGCCGGACGGACCGGGCTGAGCGTCGCCCTGGTCGAGGCCGAGCTCGTCGGGGGTGAGTGCTCGTACTGGGCGTGCATCCCGTCCAAGACCCTGCTGAGACCCGGGGCGGCGCTCGCCGCCGCGGCCGCGGTGCCGGGCCTGGCCGCGCAGCTCGAGGGGATGGGGGTCGACCCGGGGCCCGTGCTCGCCTGGCGCGACGAGATGACGAGCACCTGGGACGACGCCGGGCAGGTCGAGTGGCTGGACTCCGCGGGCATCACGCTCGTGCGCGGCCACGGGCGCCTCGCGGGACCCCGGCTGGTCGAGGTCGACCCGCCCGACGACCCGTCGCAGGAGCCGACGGGACCGCGGCTGCTGCGCGCGCGGCACGCCGTCGTGCTCGCCACGGGCAGCGTGCCCGTCATGCCCGACGTGCCCGGGCTGGCGGCGGCCCAGCCGTGGAGCAGCCGCGAGGCGACGAGCGCCCAGGAGGTGCCCGTCTCGCTCGTCATCATCGGCGGTGGCGTGGTCGGCTGCGAGATGGCGACGGCGTACGCGGACCTCGGTGCGCACGTGACCCTGCTGGCCCGCGGAGGGCTGCTCTCGGGCGCCGAGCCGTTCGCCGGCCCGGCCGTCGGGGAGGGGCGGCGCGGGCTCGGCGTCGACGTGCGGCTCGGGGCGACGGTGCGCGAGGTCGACCGGCCCGACCCGGGCGGCCCCGTCACGGTGCGGTTCGGCGACGAGAGCGTGACGGCGTCCGAGATCCTCGTCGCCACGGGCCGCGTCGCCCGCACCGCGGACCTCGGGGTCGAGACCGTCGGTCTCCGGCCGGGCGCGCCGCTCGACGTGGACGACACCATGGAGGTCGTCGGCCTGTCGCCGCGGGCCGAGGGGCACTGGCTGTTCGCGTGCGGTGACGTCGCCGGGCGCACCCAGACCACCCACCAGGGCAAGTACCAGGGCCGGGTCGCGGGCGACGTCGTCGCCGCACGCTTCGGTGACGCGACGGTCGCGGACGCACCCACGCACGGGGAGCTCCCGCCCCGGCCGGGGCACGGCCCCCGCCCGTGGTCACGGTTCGCCGCCACCGCCGACTCCGTGGCCGCCACCCAGGCGGTCTTCACCCGCCCGCAGGTCGCCTGGGTGGGGCTCACGGAACGTGCCGCCCGGCAGAACGGCCTGCGGGTCAAGGTCGTGCGGTACGACATGGAAGGCGTCTCGGGGGCGTCGGTCACCGCCCATGGGTACACGGGTACGGCACAGCTCGTGGTCGACACCGCGCGTCGCGTCGTCGTCGGCGCCACGTTCGTGGGGCCGGACGCGGGCGAGATGCTGCACGCGGCGACCGTCGCCGTCGTCGGGCAGGTGCCGCTCGACCGGTTGTGGCACGCCGTGCCGCCCTACCCGACGGTCAGCGAGGTGTGGCTGCGCCTCCTGGAGGCGTGCGGGCTGTGAGCCCGCGGGTCAGCCGAGGGAGCCGTCCGAGCTGAAGACCAGGCCGAGCGTGATCTCCCCGGCCTGCAGCGCCGCCTTGGTCAGGGGACCGCCGGCGTCCAGGGACCGGAACTCGCTGAACGTGAGCCCGTACACCTCCTCCAGGCCCGGCTGGCAGAAGGGCCGGTCGGTGCACTCGGGGCCGGCGCCGAGCACCAGGCCGCCGCACGCCTCGGCCAGGTCGGACAGGGTGGTCAGGTCGTGCTCCTCGGCGAAGCCCTTGGTGACGGCGAACGCGTTCTGGTCCTGCGCGGCCGACGGGGTCCCGAACACGAGCCCGGCCTGCGTGCCGAGGTCGGTCAGGGCCGCGACCGTGGCGTCGAGGTCGCTGCTCGCCTTCGCCTCGGCGTCGGCCCCGTTGAGGTCCTTGTTGATGAACTCGGTGAGCGTGCCGACGTACTCGGGCACGACCTGGATCTGCGACCCGTCCCGCAGCGCGGGCAGGTACGCCTCGCGGTTGCCGATGGTGGTCACGGTGGCGTCGTACCCGGCCGACTTGAGCACCTCGGCGTAGATGTTGCCGAGCGTGGCGGACTCGGCGAAGTCGGCGGCGCCGATGGCGACGGTCCTGCCCGCGCCTGCGGCCGAGTCGGAGGCGGCGAGCCCCTCGTCGGCCACGAACTCGGCGGCGACGTCGGTCGACGTCTGGCGGTCGATGTTGACCGCCTTGTTGAGCGCGATGAGCTTGTCCGTGTCGAGCGCGGCCGAGACCGTGTCGAGCAGCGGGATCAGTCCCGGGTCGGCCGCGGCGGTCTCGGCGTTGACGGCCGGGATGATGTTGTCGACGGTCTGCAGGTGCAGGTCGTCCTCCAGCGCGACGAGCTCCTCGCCGGGGACCGCCGCGCAGGCCTCCTGCGCGCCCGTGCCGGGCGACGTCGCGGCGTCGGTCGCGTCACCGGAGGACGAGCCGGGCGTGCCGCACGCGGCGAGGACGAGAAGCATCGCGGCGGCGAGCGTGGGGGCGGACGCGCGGGATCGGGTGGGGACGGTGAGGGTCATCGTGCTCTCCTGGAACGTGGCCGGCTGGAGCAACTGCGCGATCCGTGCCATTCGACCGCACGCCACTGACAGCGGCAACCGTCCTGGTTCAGGCGACGCGCAGCTGCCGCGGGGTCGCGGCCCGCTGCCCGACCGCCAGCAGCGCGTCGAGGACGAGGCACAGCGCCGCCACGAGCACCCCGCCGGCGAGCACCTGCCCGTAGCGCTGCGTGCCCATGCCGAACGCGATGACCTGCCCGAGCCCGCCCCCGCCGGCCAGCGCCGCGAGCGGGATCGTCGCGACGACCTGCACGACGGCGGTGCGCACGCCCGCCGCGACGAGCGGCACCGCGAGCGGCACCTCGACCTGCCACAGCACGGCCGCGGGGGAGAGGCCGAGACCGCGCGCCGCGTCACGGGCGGCCGGGTCGGCGCCGCTGACGCCGTCGTACGCCCCGGCGAGCAGCACCGGCAGGGCGAAGACCGCGGCGGCGACCACGGTCGAGGCGTTGCCGAACAGCCCCGCGGTGGCGAGCAGCAGGATGATCGCGAGCGTCGGCAGGGCGCGCGACGTGTTGGAGACCGCGACCACGAGCGCCGACCCGCGGCCGCGGTGCCCGAGCCAGGCACCGAGCGGCAGGGCGACCGCGGCGGCGGCGACCACGGCCACGACCGTCATGAGCAGGTGCTCGCCCAGGAGGTCGAGCAGCCCCCCGGGCCGCGTCCACACGAGCGGGTCGTTGAGGAAACGCAGCGCCTCGCCCAGGACGCCGTTCATGCCGCCCTCCGCGCCCACGGGGTCAGCGCACGCCCGGCGGCCCACAGCGCGAGGTCGAGCACGAACGCCAGCAGCAGGCAGGCGATCGTCGCCGCGCTGATCTCGGCCCGGTAGAAGTTGTTGCGGAACCCCTCGAACATGAGCTGCCCGAGCCCGCCGTAGCCGACGATGACGCCGACCGTCGTCAGCGCCACGGTGGAGACCGTGGCCAGGCGCAGCCCGGAGACCACGGCGGGCAGCGCGGCGGGCAACCGCACGCGGGCCGTCACCTGCACGGGTCCGTACCCGACGCCGCGGGCGGCGTCGAGCACCGCCGGGTCGACCGACATCAGCCCGGCGAGCGTCTGGCGCAGCAGCACCAGCAGCGCGTAGACGACGAGGCCCACCAGCACGGGCCGGCGCCCGATGCCCATGACCGGGGCGAGGATCGCGAACAGCGCCAGCGAGGGCACCGTGTACAGCACCGCGGCCACACCGACGACGGCGGCCGCGACCCGCCGGCGCCGCACCACGAGCAGCGCGAGCGGGACCGCGATCAGCGCGGCGATCGCCACGGCCTCGAGCGTGAGGAGCAGGTGCTGCCACGTGCGGGTCGCGAGCAGCTCGGCGTTGTCGACCACCCACGTCCAGCTGAACCACGGATTCCCGGGCATGCCGGGCACGCTACCTGCGACTACGTTGAACCGCGTGTCAGCGCGCATCGAGCTCGACCACGTCCGCAAGGCCTACCCCGACGGGACCGTGGCCGTCGAAGGGCTGAGTCTCGTCGTCGAGCCGGGCGAGGTGCTGGCCCTCGTCGGCCCGTCCGGGTGCGGCAAGTCGACGACCCTGCGGATGATCAACCGCCTCGTCGAGCCCACGAGCGGGCGCGTCCTGCTCGATGGCGTCGACACGACCACCCTCGACCCGGTGCGGCTGCGGCGCGGCATCGGGTACGTCATCCAGGACGTCGGCCTGCTGCCGCACCGCACCGTCGAGGCCAACGTCGCGACCGGCCCCCGGCTGCTCGGCTGGGACCGCACCCGCACCCGCACCCGCGTCGGGGAGGTCCTCGAGCTCGTCGGGCTGCCCGTGGGCGCGTACGGGAAGCGGTACCCGCACCAGCTCTCGGGCGGCGAACGCCAGCGCGTCGGGGTCGCCCGCGCGCTCGCGACGGACCCCGCCGTCCTCCTGCTCGACGAGCCGTTCGGTGCGGTCGACCCCGAGTTCCGTCGTCAGCTCCAGGTGTCGCTCGCCGGGATCCTGGCCGAGGTCGGGTCCACCGTCGTGCTCGTCACGCACGACATCGACGAGGCCGTCCGCCTCGGCGACCGCGTCGCCGTGCTGTCGAAGGGCGGACACCTCGAGCAGGTCGCCGACCCGCTCACCGTCCTCGCGCAGCCCGCCACGGCGCGCGTCCGCGACTTCGTGGGCGACAACGCCGCGCTGCGCATGGTCGCGCCGTCCGGCGGCCCCGCCGTCGTCGTCGTGCGTGACGAGGACGGCGACACCGCCGCGGTGCTCGACGCCGACGGGGCGCTGCGCGCCCTGCGACGGGCCGCCGACGACCCCCGCCCGCCCGCGCCCGGCACGCCCTGACGGATAGGCTCGGGCCCGTGACCACCACGCGCGTAGCCCTTGCCACCTGCTCCGACCTGCCCGCGCTGGACAAGGACGACAAGCCGCTGATCCCGGCGCTCGCGGAACGCGGCATCACGGCCGAGCCGGCCGTGTGGGACGACCCGGACGTCGACTGGTCCGCGTACTCGCTCGTCGTCGTGCGCTCCACCTGGGACTACTCCGCGCGGCACGACGAGTTCCTCGCCTGGGCACAGACCGTGCCGAACCTGGCGAACCCGGCCGACGTGCTGCGCTGGAACACCGACAAGCGGTACCTGCGCACGCTCGAGGAGGCGGACGTCCCCGTCATCCCGACGGTGTGGCTCGACCCGGCGCGGCACTTCTCCAAGCGGGCGGTGCACACGCGCATGCCGGCGTTCGGCGACTTCGTCGTCAAGCCCGTCGTGTCCGCGGGTGCGAAGGACACGGGCCGCTACATCCCGATCAGCGCGCAGTCCCGTGCGCTGGCGATCAAGCACACCATGGAGCTGCTCGACTCCGGGCGCTGGGCGATGATCCAGCCCTACGTCACCTCCGTGGACTCCGCGGGCGAGACCTGCCTGACGTTCGTCGACGGCGTCTTCCAGCACGCCGCGCGCAAGAACGCGCTGCTCACCGGCCCGTCGCAGCCCACCAAGGGGCTCGGCCTGTACCTCGCCGAGACGATGTCCGCCGTCGCCGCGACGCCCGAGCAGCTCGACGTCGCGCAGCGCGCCCTGGCCGTGGCGGGCGAGGCGCTGGGCCTGGACGCCCCGCTGCTGTACGCGCGCGTCGACCTGGTCGAGGGGGAGGACGGGCCGCTCGTCATCGAGCTCGAGCTGACCGAGCCCAGCATGTGGATGCGCTACAGCGGGTCGAACCCGACGCTGGCGAACTTCGCGGACGCCATCGCGGCCCGCGTCTGAGGCCGGGACGACGAAGGCCCCGCACCATCGGTGCGGGGCCTTCGCGCTGGGGTGGCTAACCGGGCTCGAACCGGCGACCTCCTGGACCACAACCAGGCGCTCTACCAACTGAGCTATAGCCACCACGGACCGCTGCCGGAGCATCGGACCGACGGAAAGCATACCTGAGGTTCGGGGCGCCTCAGGACGCTTTACGGCTCGACGGGCCTGCGCGTGACGGAGGTCTCGGCGATCCGCGCCGCGACCGCACGCGCGGTCGCCGTGTCCGGGCCGGGCTGCGGCACGAACACCGCCTCGCGGTAGTAGCGCAGCTCGTCGATCGACTCGAGGATGTCGGCCAGCGCGCGGTGGCCGCCCTCCTTCTTGGGGGAGGCGCAGTACGCCCTGGGGGACCAGCGGCGCGACAGCTCCTTGATCGAGCTGACGTCGATGATCCGGTAGTGCAGGTGGGCGACGAGGAACGGCATGTCGCGGTCGAGGAACATCTTGTCGGTGCCCACGGAGTTGCCCGCGAGCGGCGCCTTGCCGGCGTCCGGGACCCAGTGCTTGACGTAGTCGAGCACCTGCTGCTCGGCCTCGGCCAGGGTCACGCCGCCGTCCAGCTCGTCCAGCAGCCCGGACTTCGTGTGCATCTCCCGCACGAAGTCGCCCATGCCCGCCAGGGCGGCGGCAGGGGGCTTGATGATGACGTCGACGCCGTCGCCCAGCACGTTCAGCTCGGAGTCCGTGACGACGGCGGCGACCTCGACGAGCGCGTCGGCGCGCGTGTCGAGGCCTGTCATCTCGCAGTCGATCCAGACGATGCGGTCGTTGGGGGTGGGAACGCTCACGGGGGCCAGCCTAAGTCGCCGGGCACGGCAAAGGCCCCGGCGCCCCCGCCGTGACGGTCGGGTTCGGGCGCCGGGGCCCTGCGTAGGCGGTCACGCCTGTCGCCAGTTCGCGAGGAGCAGGAGCTGTGCGGTCTGCTCCAGGTCCCGCTCGCGAGCGAGGCGGCGACGGTCCTTCTCCGCCCGGTCGATGCGCCGGGCGACCTTGCCAAGGTGCCGCTCGATGCGTCGGGTGCCGCGCTGGGCGCGGGGTTGGCTGAGTCGATGCTCGACCTGGACACGGTCGAGGGTCAGCTCGGGATACATGTGATGGATTCCTTCGTGACGTGGAGCTCGTGGGACGGGCCAGGTCCCCTCCACCGCCGGCGTGGGCCGGCGGGTCGTCACCGCGGTGCGTCCACCAGTCTGCAAGGACGCCGGACGCGGGGCGAGGTCTTTTTCCGCCGCGCGGCGGGGACCTCGTCCGCACATCGATACGATGGGCGCCGACGCCTCCGTAGCTCAATGGATAGAGCACCGGCCTTCTAATCCGTAGGTTGCAGGTTCGAGTCCTGCCGGGGGCACGGAACTGCGCTGTTCACGGCGCGCGCGTTTTGCAGGCCAACGTCGACCGGCAAGGATGACCCCGTGACCCCTGACCTCGGACCGCGCGCCGCCCGTCCCGTTGCCGGGCGCCCCGACCCCGCGGTCGCCAACGAGCTCGGCATGACGGTGTACGACGTCGCGCGGGACCTGCGCCTGAACGTCGAGGACGTCCGTCTGCCGCTGCCCATCGACGGTGCACGGGACGCGGAGGCCTCCCGCGGCCGGCTCGTCGCGCAGCTCGACGAGCACCTGCTGCCCCGGCTGCGCGAGCTCTCGTCGCCCGCCATCGTCGTCGTCGCCGGGTCCACCGGCGCGGGCAAGTCGACGCTGTACAACTCCCTGCTCGGCGAGGAGGTGTCGGAGGCCGGCGTTCTGCGCCCCACCACGCGCGAGCCGGTCCTGGCGTTCAACCCGCTCGACAAGGACGTCGTGCACGAGGGTCCGGCCACCGAGGCGTCCCGCGTCGTCTACCACGAGGGCGTGCCGCGCGGCACCGCCCTGCTGGACGCCCCCGACCTGGACTCGTTCCTGCACGAGAACCGCACGACGGCGCAGCAGCTCCTCGAGGCCGCCGACCTGTGGCTGTTCGTCACGACCGCCGCCCGCTACGGCGACGCCCTGCCCTGGCAGGCGCTCTCGCGCGCGACCGAGCGTGGCGCGTCCGTGGCGATGGTGCTCAACCGGGTGCCCCCGGAGACGCTCACCACGATCCGCGCCGACCTGATGCTCCGACTGCGCGAGCACGGCATGACCGACGTGCCGCTGTTCGTGGTGCCCGACGTCGGCCCGCACGAGGGGCTGCTCGACGCGTCGGTGGTGCAGCCGGTGCGCCGCTGGCTGTCGCTGCTCGCCGGCCCGGAGCGTTCGCGCGCCGTCATCCTCCGCACGCTCAAGGGCGCGCTCAGCGCGCTGCCCGCGTGGGTCACCTCGCTCGCGGACGCCGTCGACGCGCAGGGCGAGGCGGCCCGCACGATCCGGCTCGCCGTCGAGAAGGAGCGCCCCGCCGCCGAGAAGCTCGCGCGCGACGGCGTCGCGGCGGGTGTCGTGGCGGGCGCCTCGGTCGAGGCGCGCTGGCGCGAGCTGTCCGGGTCGGCGAAGGTCGACCGGGTCAAGGTCAAGAAGGACACGGTCCGCTCGACGAAGCGTGCCGGGCTGCGCCGCGAGGAGGCGCTCGACGGTCTGCGCTCCGACGTCGAGGCCGGAGCGCAGCGGACGCTCGCGGCCGCCGGCGCCCGCGTCGCGGAGCGGCTGCGTGCCGTGCTCACCGCACCCGGCGCTCCGGCAGGCGGTGCGTCCGTGCTGCCCGACCCCGACATGCGGACCGCCGCCCGCGAGAAGGCGGTCGCCGCCTCGGTCGAGGCGTGGTCCGCCGGCACCGGCGACGCCGTCACCACCCTCGGGAACGGCGAGCGCGCGACGGCCGCCGTCAAGGCGTTCGGCCCGCGCGGCCTGGGCACGCTGCTGCTCGCGTCCGCCGCGGGGTCGGACGACGCCGAACGACTGCTCACGCGCGTGCTCGGCACCGGGCACGTCGAGGCCGTGGCCGCGCTGCGCGACGATCTCGCCGACCGCGCGGCCGCCGTCGTCGACGCCGAGCTCGACGCGATCGTGACCGCACTTGACTCACCGAACCTCGCCGACGACGCTGCGTCCGGTCTGCGCGTTCGGCTCGCCGAGCTGAGGAGACTGACGTGATCGACGACGCGACCCTTCGCGCCCGGACCGAGGACCTCGCCCAGGCTCTCGCCGTCGCCGGCGACCGCCTCGACAAGGCGACCGCCGCGCGCGTGCGGCAGGCCGTCGACGGGGTGCGCGAACGGCTCGCCCTGGGGGTCGAGCACACCGTCGTCGCGCTCGCCGGCGGCACCGGC
The DNA here is from genome assembly GCA_966249365.1 of uncultured Xylanimonas sp. GTDB lineage: Bacteria > Actinomycetota > Actinomycetes > Actinomycetales > Cellulomonadaceae > Xylanimonas. The sequence goes on from CBINDH010000047.1 coordinate 9,561, forward strand.
TCCGGCAAGTCGTCGTTGTTCAACAAGATCTCCCGGCTCACGTTCGCCGACGTCGGCGTCAAGCGCCCGACGACGGCGCGCGTCACCGCGTGCTCCTGGGACGACGGCGCGGAGGCCCTCCTCGACTGGATCGGCGTCGACCGCGAGCGCCGCATCGTGCAGGCCGACGAGCTGGAGCACGACGACGCGCTCGAGGGCCTGGTGCTGCTGGACCTGCCGGACCACGACTCGATCGAGCCGAAGCACCGCGAGGTCGTGGACCGGGTGCTGCCGCTGGTGGACCTGCTGATCTGGGTCGTTGACCCGCAGAAGTACGCGGACGACGCCCTGCACTCGGGGTACCTGCGCGAGTCGGTGGGCATGGAGGCGTCCATGCTCGTGCTGCTCAACCAGATCGACACGGTCCCGGCGGGGCGGCGTGAGGAGCTGCGCACGGACCTGAGCCGGCTGCTCGTGGACGACGGCCTGGTGGGCGTGCCCGTCATCGCGGTGTCGGCGCGCACGGGCGAGGGCATCGCGCAGGTGCACGAGCTGCTCGACGAGGTGTGCGAGCGCCAGACGGTCGCCGCGGGCCGCGCGGCGGGCGAGCTCGATGCGGCGGCGCAGCTCCTGCTGTCGCGCGTGCCCGCGGAGGTGCCGTGGTCCCTCGAGCAGGCGGTCGCTCGCGAGCTGCCCGCGCTGGTCGACGCGACGGGCCTCGACGCGGTCGCGGGGCAGGTCGGTGCTGCGGTGCGCAACGGGTACGGCATGCCGGAGTTCCCGCCGCCGGACCGCGACGCGGTGACGTTGTCGCGGGCGCGCTGGCTGACCCGGGCGGGGGCGCCGCTGCCGGCCGGGTGGCAGCGCTCCCTGGCGGAGCGGACGCAGAGCGCCGACGTGCTGCGCGCGGCCGTCTCGGACGCGCTGCGGTCGGTGCGGCTCGACGTGTCGGGCCCGCGCCGTGCGCGCGTCCTGCGTCGCCTGGCGTGGGCGTTCGCGGTCGCGGCGGCGGTGGTCGGTGCGTTCGCGGGGTTCGTGCTGGGCGGGACGCCGGACCTGCCGGCGCCGTGGCCGTGGGTGCTGTGGGTGATCGCGGGGGCGCTCGCCGTGGCGGCGATCGTGGTCGGCATCGTCGTCGTCGTCTCGCGGCGGCGGCTGGCGCGGCGTCGTGCCGACGACGTGGGACGCGCGGGTCGCGCGGCACTCGAGAAGGTGCTCGCCGACGGTCTGGGCGCACCGACCCAGAAGCTGCTGGCTGAGCACCGGCAGGTGCGCGTGCTCGCGAAGGCCGCGCGTGACGCGGCTGTCGAGGGCGCTGCGGGTCGAGGCGGTGCGCTGTCCCCAGGCGGCTCGACGCAGGCTCCGTCCACAGGGGCGGTCCCGCAGGCCGCGACGTCGGCCACGCACCCCTGATCCTCGCTGCGAGCGGCCGGCACGGGGCCGGCCCGCGAACCAGGAGGACTCATGAGCGGTGTGAACGTCACGGTGGTGGGCCACGTCGGCCAGGACCCGGTGCTGTACACGTCGGAGAGCGGCACCCGCTGGACCTCGATCCGCGTCGCGTCGACGCGCCGCGTGCGTGACCCGCGCAGCGGCGAGTGGAGCGACGGGCCGACGATGTGGTTCACGGTGCGCGCGTTCGGAGACCGGGCGATGAACCTGGTCGAGTCGGTGCGCAAGGGCACGCCGGTCGTGGTCACCGGCCGCCTCGCGCACGAGGAGTACGAGGTGCGCAAGCAGGAGAAGGGCCCGGACGGGGAGCTCGTCGAGGTGCGCACGCCGCGCACGGCGACGGTCGTCGAGAACGCCGTGGTCGCGATCGACCTCTCGCGCGGCGTCGCGCGGTACACGCGCACCCAGCACACGGAGACGGTGCCGCCCGGCGCTCCGGAGGGCACGGACCGGTCGGGGGAGCGCGGCGAGATGTGGGAGGTGCGGGGCGAGGCCGCCGCGCCCGACGGCGAGGTGGACGAGGACGCGGCCGAGGAGCCCGCGCGCGAGCTCGTCGGCGTCTGACGGGTCGCCTCCGGGGCCACGCGCCCCGGAGGCAGCCGCTGGACGGCCGCGCCGGGTGCTGCCGCGGCCGGGCAGGTTAGGCTGGGCGGTCGGCCGCACCGCCGGCCTCCCAACCCCCAAGCACTCTGCATCCGTGCAGCACCTGCGAAGCGAAACGGTGGAAACGAGCCAGTGGCTGAGTTCATCTACACCATGTACAAGGCGCGGAAGGCGCACGGCGACAAGGTCATCCTCGACAACGTGTCGCTGAACTTCCTGCCTGGCGCGAAGATCGGCGTCGTCGGCCCGAACGGCGCCGGCAAGTCGACGATCCTCAAGATCATGGCGGGCCTCGACACGCCGTCGAACGGTGAGGCGCGGCTCTCGCCCGGGTACACCGTCGGCATCCTTCAGCAGGAGCCGCCGCTCAACGAGGAGAAGACGGTCCTCGGCAACATCGAGGAGGCCGTGGCCGACATCAAGGCCAAGGTCGACCGCTTCAACGAGATCAGCGGCCTGATGGCCGAGCCCGACGCCGACTTCGACGCGCTGCTCGCCGAGATGGGCGAGCTGCAGGAGGCCATCGACCACGCCGACGCGTGGGAGCTCGACTCGCAGCTCGAGCAGGCGATGGACGCCCTGCGCTGCCCGCCGCCGGACGCGGACGTCTCCGTGCTGTCGGGTGGCGAGCGCCGCCGCGTGGCGCTGTGCAAGCTGCTGCTCGAGAAGCCCGACCTGCTGCTGCTCGACGAGCCCACCAACCACCT
>CBINDH010000048.1:0-12096 GCA_966249365.1 uncultured Xylanimonas sp.
AGGTGCTGATGTCGCACGACGTCGAGGCGGGCGACATCTGGCGCGCCTGCCAGACGAAGGACGCCCCGATCCGCGACTGGGTCGGCCTGGCCGTGCGCCGCGCGCGCCTGTCGGACACCCCGGCGGTGTTCTGGCTCGACGCGCAGCGCGCCCACGACGCCAACCTGCTGGCCAAGGTCGAGCAGTACCTGCCCGAGCACGACACCGAGGGCCTCGAGATCCACGTCATGGCCCCGGCCGAGGCGACCGCGTTCTCCTTCGCGCGCATGCGCGCGGGCCTCGACACGATCTCGGTGACGGGCAACGTGCTGCGCGACTACAACACGGACCTGTTCCCGATCCTCGAGGTCGGCACGTCGGCCAAGATGCTCTCGATCGTGCCGCTCATGAACGGCGGCGGCCTGTTCGAGACGGGTGCCGGCGGCTCCGCCCCGAAGCACGTCCAGCAGCTCGTCGCGGAGAACTACCTGCGGTGGGACTCGCTCGGCGAGTTCTTCGCCCTGGCGGCGTCGTTCGAGCACCTCGCCCAGACGACCGGCAACGCGCGCGCCCAGCTCCTCGCCGACACGCTCGACCGCGCGACCGGGACCTTCCTCGACCAGGACCGCTCGCCGGGCCGCAAGCTCGGCACGATCGACAACCGCGGCTCGCACTTCTACCTGGCCCTCTACTGGGCGCAGGAGCTCGCGAACCAGGCGACCGACGCGGAGCTCGCGACCGCGTTCGCCCCGCTGGCCGCCGCGCTCGCGTCGAACGAGCAGAAGATCGTCGAGGAGCTCATCGCGGTCCAGGGCAGCCCGGCCGACATCGGCGGCTACTACCGCCCCGACGCGGCCATGACGACCGCGGTCATGCGCCCCAGCGCCACGTTCAACGAGGCGCTCGCCGCGCTCTGAGAACCCGCGCGCGGACCCTCGCCCGGCGGGGGTCCGCGCGTCCGGCTCCTACCAGTTCCACCCGCGGGCCGTGAGCTCGAGCTCCTCGCGCAGGCGCTCGGACTCGCGCGAGACGTCCGACGCGCGCACGGGGCCCTCGACGGCCAGGCCCGCGCGGTGGCACGCCTCCGCGAGCAGGGCGTCGTAGGCCGCCTGCGCCGCGCGGGTGTGGTGCGCGACGGCGAAGCCGCGCGACGCGGCGAGGGTCCGCAGCTCCGTGGCGACCTGGCCGAGCCGGAGCTGGAGGTCGAGCGTGTCGATCGGGTCGCCCTCGCGCTGGAGCCGCGCGTACCTGCGGCGCTGGCGGACCGCCCGGACGCAGGCGCGCACGAGCACCGCCGCACCGATCAGGGTCCAGATCGATATGACGGCGACAAGCAGCTGGACCTGCGGCGTCATCGCAACCCCTCCGCACACCACTGTACGAGCGGTCCGCGGGGGACGAAAAGTGATTCTGCACGCCCCGTGACATGCGACGACGGGCCGGGCCTCGGTGGTCCGAGGCCCGGCCCGTCGCGGCGGGGGGCGGGTCAGCCGAAGAGGGCCGGCAGCGTCCCCTCGTGGGCCGTGCGGGCCTCGTCCAGCCCGATCGTCACGTCGTCGACGACGACGGCGTCGCCGCCCGTCGTGCCGAGCGTGAGGACGGGGACGCCGGCGGCGGTGGCCGCGGCGACGAGCTCGGCCTCGCGGTCGGGGGCGACGGCGACGAGCGCCCGCGCCGTCGACTCCGAGAACAGCGCGGCGAACTGCGAGACGCCGTCGCGCGACTGGATCCCGGCGGTCGAGGCGGTCACGCCCACGCCGTAGCGCAGCGAGGACTCGAGGAGCGCCTGGACCAGGCCGCCCTCGGAGAGGTCGTGCGCGGCCGAGGCGAGGCCTGCCTCGCGGGCCCCGACCAGCACCGACGCGAGCGCGCGCTCCGCGGCGAGGTCGACGCGCGGCGGGACGCCGCCGAGGTGCTGGTGCTCGACGTCGGCCCACGCGGAGCCGTCGAGCTCGTCGGCGGTCGCGCCGAGCAGCAGCACCGACAGGCCCTCGGCGCGCCAGCCCGACGGGACGGCGGTGCGCACGTCGGGCAGCACGCCGAGCACGCCGACGACGGGCGTCGGGTGGATGGCCGAGTCGATGCGGCCCGGCTCGCCCGTCTCGTTGTAGAGCGAGACGTTGCCGCCGGTGACCGGGACGGAGAGCTCCTGGCACGCGTCGGCGAGGCCCTCGATCGCCTCGACGAGCTGCCACATCGAGTCGGGGTTCTCGGGCGAGCCGAAGTTGAGGCAGTCGGTCACGGCGAGCGGCGTCGCGCCCGCGGTGGCGACGTTGCGGTACGCCTCGGCGAGCGCGAGCTGGGCACCCGTGCGCGGGTCGAGCTTGGCGTAGCGGCCGTTCGCGTCGGTGGCCAGCGCGACGCCCAGGTTCGTCGACTCGTCGACGCGGATCACGCCGCCGTCGTCGGGCTGCGCGAGGGCGGTGTTGCCCTGCACGAACCGGTCGTACTGGTTGGTGACCCACGCCTTGGAGGCGAGGTTGGGCGAGGCGAGCAGGCGCAGGGCCGTCGCCTTGAGCTCGTCCGCGCCGGCCGGCCGTGGCAGGTCCGCCGTCGTGTGCGCGACGAGCGCGTCCTGCCACGCGGGGCGCGCGTACGGGCGGTGGTACGTGGGGCCCTCGTGCGCGACGGTCTTCGGGTCGACGTCGACGATGCGCTGGCCGTGGTGGTCGATCGTCAGGCGGCCCGAGTCGTTGACCTCGCCGATGATCGACGTCTCGACGTCCCACTTCGTCGTGATCGCCATGAACTCGTCGAGCTTGGCCGGCGTGACGACGGCCATCATGCGCTCCTGCGACTCGGACATGAGGATCTCGCCCGCGTTGAGCGACGGGTCGCGCAGCAGCACGTCGTCGAGGAACACGTGCATGCCGCCCTCGCCGTTGGAGGCGAGCTCGGAGGTGGCGCACGAGATGCCCGCGGCGCCCAGGTCCTGGATGCCCTCGACGACGTTCGCGGCGAACAGCTCGAGGCAGCACTCGATGAGCACCTTCTCCATGAAGGGGTCGCCGACCTGCACCGACGGGCGCTTGGCGGGGACGCCGTCCTCGAACGTCTCGGACGCGAGGATCGAGGCGCCGCCGATGCCGTCGCCGCCCGTGCGGGCGCCGAACAGGATGACCTTGTTGCCCACGCCCGACGCGTTCGCGAGGTGGATGTCCTCGTGGCGCAGCACGCCGACGCACAGCGCGTTGACGAGCGGGTTGCCCTGGTAGGAGCCGTCGAAGACGAGCTCGCCGCCGATGTTCGGCAGGCCGAGCGAGTTGCCGTAGCCGCCGACGCCGCTGACGACGCCGTGCACGACGCGCGCGGTGTCGGGGTGGTCGACGTCGCCGAACCGGAGCTGGTCCATCACGGCGACCGGCTTGGCGCCCATCGAGATGATGTCGCGCACGATGCCGCCGACGCCGGTGGCGGCGCCCTGGTACGGCTCGACGAACGACGGGTGGTTGTGCGACTCGACCTTGAACGTCACGGCCCAGCCGTCACCGATGTCGACGACGCCGGCGTTCTCGCCGATACCCACCAGAAGGTGCTTCTTCATCTCCTCGGTGACGCGCTCGCCGAACTTGCGCAGGTGCACCTTGGACGACTTGTAGGAGCAGTGCTCCGACCACATGACCGAGTACATCGCGAGCTCGGCCGCGGTGGGACGGCGGCCCAGGATGTCGCGGATCCGCTGGTACTCGTCCGGCTTGAGGCCGAGCTCCGCGTACGGCTGGACCTCGTCGGGCGTGGCGGCGGCATTCTCGACCGTGTCCAACTTCGGGGCGGCGGCAGACATCAGGCTCCCTCAGGGGTTTCGCACGTTGCCAGGGCCGGGTGTCTCTCCCGCGAGGAGCGTCGCTCCCATGACGGCAGGCGGGCAGACCGGCATCGGCTCTGGCGGGTAGGTGCGCGAGTCGCGCGGGCACAGTCTATCCGGGACTCCGGGACGAGATTCCGGCCCGGCGCTCGTTTGATGACGACACGCCGTCAAGGTGTCGGGCGGGAGTGTGTTGGCGTGTCTCGCGCCGGTGCCCGATCCTGGGGACCTTAGGCCCGGGCACTGTGGCCCGGGTCCTGCTCCGAGCGGAGGTGACCACGATGTCCGTGCCCGATGCCGTGTGCTGGGACGTTGGCGACGAACCGTCCAGCACGCGTCTGGTGACCCACGTCCGGCTGCCCGCGCTGCCCTGGCGCCTGCGACTCCCCGCCCCGATGCCGGCGAGCTGGGTGACGCTGGTGCTCCTGGGGTTCTTCGCCGCGTGGTTCGTGACCCTGGTCGCGGCGATCTCGCTGGGGCACCACCTGGTGCTGGCGCTGCTCGTGGGCGCGATCCCCGCGTGGCTCCTGGGCCGGGCCATCGCCCCGTTCGCGAACGTGCGCCTGCGCCGCGAGGCGTTCTCCGTGCTGCGCGTCCTGGACACACCAGGCAACTGAGAAGAGCGTTCCAAACCTTGACAAAGTGGCCCTGACGTGCGGGTTAGTCAGCGCTACCACAAAGTGGTTTGATTCGCATGTGCAGATGCTACGGAGCTTCTCACCGAACGCCTTCGCGTTCGGGCTCGCCTCATGGTCGTGGCTGGGCACGCACGGGAAGACGCCCCGCTTCACGACGGCGTTCGGAGACGTCTTCCTCGAGTCGCTCGAGGGCTGGTGGCTGCTCGACACGATCGAGGGAACACTGACGCTGCGCTGGGCCAACGCCGTCGACCTCTACGCCGAGCTCGACTCCGAGGCCGGCCGCGAGGAGATCCTCCTCGAGGACATCCTCATGGAGACGATGAACCGCGGCGTGGTGCTCCAGGACGACGAGGTGCTCGCGTTCGTGCCGCATCCGGCCGCCGGCGGGCGCCTCTCCGCGGACACCTGCTCGCCCCTGCGGTTCGAGCTCGCGCTGAGCCTCGCCGGCCAGGTGCACGGCGAGCTGCTGGCGCGCGCCCAGCCCGCGCCGAACCCCATGCTGTGGGCTCACGAGCCCGAGCCCGTGGGGTTCCAGACGGAGCCGGTCGCGTACCCGCACGAGCCGGCGGCCTTCCAGCACGGCGTCGGCCACGACGCCCAGTGGTACGCCCAGGCCGCCGCCTACCCGCAGCCGCCTGCCCACACCGACGCGCCGGTGTACCCGGAACCGCCGACCCACACGGGCGCGCAGAGCCAGTTCTGGTACCCCGTCCCGCGCTGAGATCGCCCATATCGCCCCGACTTCTCCTTGCAGATGCAAGATGTCCCGGTTCGTCGTCCCATGGGAGGTGAACCGGGTAGGGGGAGCTGATCTCATGAAGGCCGTACTGCTGACCGGGGCAGGGGTTGCCGTGGCGGACGGAGTCGTCCTCGGCGTCGCGCTCGGCGTCGGCAGTACCGCGGTCGCCCTGACCGCGCTCGGTGTCGGCCTCGCCTCGGCGGTCGTGCTGGGGTGGCTCACCCCGACGGCGCCGGTCGACGAGGACGTCCTCGTCACGCTCGGCACCCGCGCCACACCCGAGTCCTCCGCCGAGCAGGTCCCGGACGAGCAGCCCCTCGCGGTCATCGCACCGGCCGCTGCACCCGACGTCGAGACCGCACCGGTCCCCCGACATGCGCTGGTGACGCCGGCCGCCGCCTGACGACACGAGAACGCCGCCCCGGGAGGATCCCGAGGCGGCGTTCTCGCTGGGGCGACGCGCGGGTCAGCTCGCGGAGGTCTCCCGGCGCGGTGCCGTGCCCGCGGCGCGCTGGGCGGCGTAGTACGCGCGCGCCTCGTCCTGGCGGACCTTCTCGGCGCCCGTGGCGATCGCGGCACGCAGGTGGTCGTCCGTCAGCCCCCAGGCCGCGACGAGGTCGAGCACGTGGGGACGCAGACGGCGGAGCAGCCCGTCGAGCTCCGACTCGACGGCCCGGGCCCGCGACGCCGACAGGCGCCCGTTGACGACGAACCACGCGAGGTCGCGCTCGATGACGGTGAGCGCGTAGACGTCGCGCAGCCAGCCGAGCACCGTGCGCGTGCCCGCGTCCGGCGTGGCCGCGACGGCCTCGGTGAACAGCTCCCAGCGCACCTGCTCGGCGTACGAGCGGGCGGCGTCGACGAGCGCGACCTGCTGGCGGTCGAACAGGCGCTGCGCGGTCGCCGGGTCGGCCTGCTGCGCCGGGCGCAGCGCGAGGGCCATGGCCTCGACCTTCACCGCCACGCGGTCGGCGAGCAGCCGGCGCTGGAGGGCCTCGTCGAACACGGCGCTGCTGCCCGGGCGGGTGACGTCGGCGACGGCCTGCGCCGCCCGCTTGAGCGGCGTGCGGTGCAGCAGCGTGTCGACGGCGCGGCCCGCGACGTACCGCGCCTTGCCCTCGGGCGTCCTGACCTGGGCGCCCAGGTTCTTGCCGAAGTCGCCGACGAGCCGCTTGGCGACGAGCTGCAGCAGGACGGTGTTGTCGCCCTCGAACGTCGCGTACACGTCCAGGTCGGCTCGCAGCGAGGTGATGCGGTTCTCGGTGAGGAAGCCCGCACCGCCGGTCGCCTCGCGGCACTCCTGCAGCGTGCCGAGCGCGAAGTCGGTCGACGTCGCCTTCATCGCGGCGGCCATGGTCTCCAGGTCGGCGCGCTTCTCCGGGGTGTCCTCGCGACCGGAGAAGACGTCGTCGAACAGGTCGAGCAGCCGTTCGTGCGCATAGTGCAGCGCGTACGTCTCGGCGATGCGCGGGAACAGCCGCTTGCGGTGCGTCGCATAGTCGAGCAGCACGACCTCGTCGTCGGGGTTCGCGCCGGCGAACTGGCGGCGCTCCGCGCCGTACCTCACGGCGATGGCGAGACCGATGCGCGAGGCGGTGCCCGCGGCGCCGTCGAGCGACACGCGGCCCTGGACGAGCGCACCGAGCATCGTGAAGAAGCGGCGGCCCGGGCTCGCGATCGGGGAGCTGTACGTGCCGTCGGGAGCGACCTGGCCGTACCGGGCCAGGAGGTCGGTGCGCGGGACGCGCACGTGGTCGAACCAGAGGCGGCCGTTGTCGATGCCGCGCAGACCGCCCTTGAGGCCGTCGTCGTCACCGCCGACGCCCGGCAGGAACTCCCCGTTCTCGTCGCGGATCGGCACGTAGAAGCAGTGGACGCCGTAGTCGGTGCCGCGCGTGATGAGCCGCGCGAAGACGACCGCTGCCCGGCCGTCCTTGGCCCCGTTGCCCAGGTAGTCCTTCCACGCCGCCCGGAACGGGGTGTGGATGACGAACTCCTCGGTCTGGGGGTCGTACGTCGCGGTGGTGCCGATGGAGGCGACGTCGGACCCGTGGCCCGTCTCCGTCATCGCGAACGCGCCCGGCACCGACAGGTCCATGGCGCCCGGCAGCAGGCGGTCCTGCTGCTCGTCGGTGCCGAGCTGCCAGATCGCCGACGCGAACAGGCCCCACTGCACGCCCGCCTTGATCTGCAGCGACGGGTCGCCGATCGCGAGCTCCTCGAACCCGGCCAGGTTGGCGCCCGGCTGGCCGCCGCCGCCCACGCGCTGGGGGAACCCGAGCCACACCTGGTGGTCCGGGTCGGTGGCGAGCTGACGGCACTGGTCGAGCACGCGCTCGCGGTGCTCGGCCATCGAGAGCGACTCGTCCTTCCAGAACCGTGGCTCGGCGGCGTGCGCGCGAGCGGCGGCCCGCCACGTCGGCCAGCGGCCGAGCAGGGAGTCGTGCAGCGCGGCGACGTCGACCCGGGGCCCACCCGTGCTGGTCGAGCTCGTCGCAACGGCGTCGACGGGCTGCGGCGGGGCGGCGGGCTCGGCCGGCGGCGGGGTCGGGGTGGCGGTCGGCGTCGTCGGTTCGGAGGTCGTGGTCATCGAGGACTCCCGGGGTTCATGGCATGGTCGGTGGCGTGCAGCACCCCGACGGGGCCCTGCCAGAGCCAGAGCGTCACGTGCTCCGTCAGCTCCTCACGGGTGAGCGTCGTCGTGCCCGACTCGCGGCGTGCGAGCCACCACTCGCCCGCACCGCGCACGTGCCCGACGGCGCCGGCAGCCCACGCGGCCGCGACGTCGTCGTGCACCCCGGCGAGCTCGGCGAAGGGGCGGGCGACGACCTGGATCACGGAGTCCAGGTAGGCGGAGAGCGCGTCGGTCGCGGAGTGCTCGTCGGACTCCGGCTCGACCCCCGCGATCGACGTGCGGGTGACGAACCAGTAGACGCGGGGCGAGTGCTCGATCATCTCGAGGTAGACGCGCACCATCGCGCGCAGACCGCCGAGCGGGGTCGGCGCGTCGGCCGCGGCCTTCGTCAGGGCGTCGTGCATGTCGGCGACGACGGCCGTGGCGACGGCGAGCCGCAGGCCGGCCTTGTCGGCGAAGTAGCGGTACACGATCGACTTCGAGGTGCCCGCCTCCGCGGCGATGTCGTCCATCGACACGGCCGGTCCGTGGCGGTGCACCGCCTTGCGGGCGGCGTTGACGAGCTCCGCGCGGCGGGCCGCACGGTGGTCGTCCCAGCGGGTCGAGCGCCCGTCCTGGTCACGCGTCATCGCGTTCTCCCGTGGTTCTGTGAGGAGTGCCGGTCCTAGGGATGTGACCCGGCTCACGAGACTCACAGTATCAGGTACTCTGAGTCTCACGTCACACTTGCCCCACCACGGGGGCGGCGGGACGATCAGCGAGGATCGCCCGCTCAGTCGACACCCACTCCACGAGCTAAGGAACGACGCAGTGGCCACACGAACCACCAGTCCGCAGCCCAGTCCTCTCCGCGACGCCGTCGTCGTCGGCGGCAACCGCGTCCCGTTCGCACGCGCGGGCAAGTCCTACGCCGACGCCTCCAACCAGGAGCTGCTCACCGCCGCCCTCGAAGGCCTCGTCGCCCGGTTCGGCCTGCAGGGCGAACGGCTCGGCGAGGTGGTCGGCGGTGCCGTGCTCAAGCACTCGCGCGACTTCAACCTCGTGCGCGAGTGCGTGCTCGGGTCGTCGCTCTCACCGCAGACGCCCGCCTACGACGTCCAGCAGGCCTGTGCGACCGGGCTCGAGGCCGCGATCGCGGTGACCAACAAGATCCGGCTCGGCCAGATCGAGGCCGGCGTCGCGGGCGGGACGGACACCGTCTCCGACGCCCCGATCGCCGTCTCCGAGGGCCTGCGCCGCGTGCTGCTGGAGGCCTCGCACGCCAAGACGGTGCAGGCGCGGCTCAAGGCGCTCGCCAAGCTCCGGCCCGCCGACCTCAAGCCGCTCACGCCCGGCACCGACGAGCCGCGCACCGGCCTGTCGATGGGCGAGCACCAGGCCATCACGACCGCCCGCTGGGGCATCACCCGCCAGGCGCAGGACGAGATCGCGCTCGCCTCGCACCAGAACCTGGCCCGCGCCTGGGACGAGGGCTTCTTCGACGACCTCGTCACCCCGTTCCGCGGCCTGACCCGCGACGACAACCTGCGCACCGACACGTCGCTCGACAAGCTGGGCAAGCTCGCCCCCGTGTTCGGGCGTGGGCTCGGCACGGCCGCGCCGTCGATGACCGCGGGCAACTCGACGCCGCTGACCGACGGCGCCTCCGCCGTCCTGCTCTCCTCGCGCGCGTGGGCCACCGAGCACGACCTGCCCGTGCTCGCGAAGTTCGTCGACGCGGAGACCGCCGCCGTCGACTTCGTCCACGGCCACGAGGGCCTGCTCATGGCCCCCGTGCACGCCGTGCCGCGTCTGCTCGCCCGCAACGGGCTCAAGCTCGACGACATCGACTTCTTCGAGATCCACGAGGCGTTCGCCTCGACGGTGCTCACCGCGCTCGCCGCCTGGGAGGACGACGAGTACTGCCGCACCGAGCTCGGCCTGCCGGGCGCGCTCGGCCCGGTCGACCGCGCCAAGATCAACGTCAACGGGTCCTCGCTCGCGGCGGGCCACCCGTTCGCCGCGACGGGCGGGCGCATCCTCGCGACGGCTGCCAAGCTCGTCGCACAGCGCGCGGAGGCGACCGGCAGGCCGGCCCGCGCTCTCATCTCCATCTGTGCGGCGGGCGGCCTCGGAGCCACCGCCCTGCTCGAGTCGGCGTGAGGGGGCGACGATGACCGACAAGTACACGACGTTCGTCAACACCGGCCTCGGCAAGAAGGTCGCCAAGAAGCTCGGCCTGCCCCTCCCGGCGGTGCTGCGCCGGTACAAGCCGGGCGCCCCGCTCACGGTAGGGCCCGTCCTGCTGGTCTCGGACGAGGCGAGCAAGGCCTCGGCGGCCGCCATCCAGAAGCTCCTGGCCTCCTGGGACCTGGAGGTGACTGCGTATCTGGGCGGCACTTCGGGTTCTGAGCGGCAGAACGAACTGCCGTCCGGACAACAGACTGCCGCCCAGAGCGGGGGCGACACGCGGTGGGGGGGCATCGTTGTCGTGGTCAGCGAGGCCGGTAGGCCCTCCGATGTGTCGGAGGCCGTGATGGTCCTGCCCGCGGCTCTCAAGAAGCTGGCTCCCCATGGGCGGGTCGTCACCGTGTCGCGGGCTCCCGAGACCGGGGACGCGCCCGAGCTCGCCGCCGTGCGGCAGGGCGTCGACGGGTTCCTGCGCTCCCTCGCCAAGGAGCTGCGCGCCGGGGCGACCGCCAACGGCATCGTGCTCGCCCACGGCGCCCCCGCGGACCACCCGACCGCCCGCGCGGCCCTGCGGTTCTTCCTCTCCGCCAAGAGCGCGTTCGTCGACGGGCAGCCGCTCGTGGTCTCCGACGCCGACGTCGCGTTCGTCGACGACGCACGGACCTGGGACCGGCCGCTGGAGGGTCAGGTCGCCGTCGTCACGGGTGCCGCCCGCGGCATCGGCGCCGCCATCGCCAAGACGCTCGCGCGCGACGGCGCCACCGTCGTCTGCGTCGACGTCCCGGCCGCCGGCGAAGGCCTCGCCCGCACCGCGAACGCCGTCAAGGGCACCGCGCTGCAGCTCGACGTCACCGCACCCGACGCCGGCGAGCGCATCCTCGCCCACGCCCGCGAGCGCCACGGCCGGCTCGACATCGTCGTGCACAACGCGGGCATCCTGCGCGACAGGCTGCTCGCCAACATGGACACGGGCCGCTGGGACTCCGTCATCGCGGTCAACGTCGAGGCACAGCTCCGCATCAACGAGACGCTGCTCGCGGCCGCCGCGCGCGGCGAGCTCGACGGGCTGCGCATCATCTCGCTCGCCTCGACCAGCGGCATCGCCGGCAACCGCGGGCAGACCAACTACGGGTTCACCAAGGCGGGCGTCATCGGGCACACCGAGGCGACGGCCCGCCTGCTGGCCGCGCACGGCGGCCGGGCCAACGCCGTCGCGCCGGGGTTCATCGAGACGGACATGACGGCGCGCATCCCGTTCGTGCCGCGACAGATGGCCCGGCGCGCGAGCTCGCTGGCGCAGGGCGGCGAACCGGTCGACGTCGCCGAGGCGGTCGCGTTCCTGGCCTCGCCGCTCGCCGCGGGCGTGTCCGGGCAGACCCTGCGTGTGTGCGGCCAGAACCTGGTGGGCCGATGACGTCGATCCTCACGACGTCCGACGGCGACGCCCTGGCGCTCGAGACGCTCCCCGCGATGCCCGGCCTCGCGGCCCTGTACGCGAAGGGGGCCGCGTCGTCGGGCCGGATCGCGGCGGGGCGCGCGCTGCCGGGCATCCCCGGGCTCGGCACGCCGTCGGCGTCGGACGACGACACGCTCACGCTGCCGCGGGCGATGCACCGCGTGGTGGGCGTGCCGACGGCGGGGCTGCGCACCCACCTGCGCGACTACCAGCGGCTCATGCACGAGCCCGGCTCGGAGCTGCTGCCGTCCGGGTACCTGCACGTGATCGCCTTCCCGCTGGCGACGTCGGTCATGGTGCGCGGCGACTTCCCGCTGCCGCTCATCGGGACCGTGCACCTGGCGAACGACGCCACGCTGCTGCGGCCCGTGGCGGTCGGCGACGTCCTCGAGGTGCGCTCGTGGGCGGAGCGGCTGCGGCCGCACCGCCGCGGCGTGCAGCTCGACATGGTCGCGGAGATCCGGGTCGAGGACGAGCTCGCGTGGCGGGGCGTGTCGACGTACCTGTGGCGCGGCTACGAGCTGCCCGACGGCGGGGCTGCCGCGACCGCGGCGGCCGCCCCGCAGACCGACGAGGGTGAGGACCGGGCACCTGCCGCGGCGTGGCAGCCGCCGCTGCCGACGGCGCGCTGGGTGCTCGGCGCGGGCACCGGGCGCGCGTACGGGGCGATCT
>CBINDH010000049.1:0-12008 GCA_966249365.1 uncultured Xylanimonas sp.
TGGGCGTTCTGCAGCGCGAGCGCCACCGCCCCGCACACCAGCCCCCACAGCGCGCCCGCGCCGAGGATCTGGAACACGTCGACGAGCTCGACCGAGCCGAGCGCCGCGGCAGCGCGTGTGCCGTCGAACGCCGTCGTGACGACCCACGTGACGGCGATGCTCGCCACCGCCTGCACCAGCCCTGCGGCGACGAGCGTCGGCACGGCCGGTGTGCGTCGTCGTGCCGCGACGACGACGATCCACACGACGGAGACCACGAGCATGATCGACAGCGGCAGCCGGCTCCCCAGCGAGACGCTCGTGGCCGCCGCGACGGCGACCGTCGCCGGCTTGACCAGCGCGACGAGCCCCAGGACGACGGCCGTGCGCCATGCGACCTGCCGCCACACCGGGACCGCGCCGGAGCTCGGCGCGGTCGGTGCTTCTCGCACGCTCTGCTGCATGGGACCGACGCTAGGCCTGAGGTACCCCGCTCTCCATCGGGTATTTCCCGGACTTCACCCGGAGCGCACCCTGTCTGAGGTAGGACAAAACGGTCAAACTAGTGTGTATGGCACAACACCGTGATGTGACATAACGTGATGGGGGTTGTCGGAGGCGGCCCCTACCCTGACGGTGTCGTCGCAGGTCGCAGCACTGTCAAGGAGGTCCCGTTGGTCGCCCCGCCCCGGCTCACCCTGCTCACCGTCGCCGAGGCCGTGGACCGCTACCTCGCCGCGGTCCGCAAGGACGCCGTCCGCGGTGTCCTCTCCCCCACGACCGCCCGCTCGTACACCCGGGACGTCGCCGAGCTCGCCGCGCTCCTCGGCCCGGACCGGGTGCTCGACGACATCACGGGCGACGACGTCGACGACGCGTTGGTGCGATACCAAGCCAGCCCCGACGGCCGCTTCACCGACCCCGACCGCAAGCGCGGCCCGGGCCGCTCGACGGCGACGGTCAACCGCTTCCGCCAGTCCGCGACCCGCTTCTTCTCGCACGCCGTCCGGGAGTGCTGGGTGCAGGCCGACCCGATGCTCTGGGCCGCGCCGCCCGCCCGCGTGCGCGGCGGCCTGCGCGTCGCCCGGACGGCGCTGTCGTCGGCGGCCGCGCAGTCGCTCCTCGAGACGACCGCCGCGCCCGTCCCCCCAGGCGGGGTGCGCCAGGACCAGCAGCTCGCGCTGCGCGACCGCCTCGTCGTCGCGCTGCTGCTCGTGCTCGGGCCGCGCGTCTCGGAGCTCGCCGGCGCCGACGTCGAGGACTTCCTGCGCGAGCCCGGCCAGACGCGGGGGCGCATCCTCGGCAAGGGCGGCGCGGTGCGCACCGTCACGCTGTCCGAACCGCTCGCCGCGACCCTCGAGGACTACCTGCGCGACCTCCGCCCACGCCTGGCCGCCCGCCGCCCCGACGACGACGACGCGCAGCGCGCCCTGCTGCTGACCTGGCGCGGCCGCCGCATCGACACCCAGGCGATCCGCGCGCTGCTGACCAGGGCGGTCGCCCGGATGCCCGCGCCCTTCCGCCGTCCCGCGACCCCGCACGCGCTGCGGCACACCACGGCGACGCTGCTCGTCGCGCAGGGCTGGGACGTCAAGGTGGTCGCCGAGCTGCTGGGGCACGCGTCCATCGCGACGACGGGCGTGTACCTGGACCGCATCGAGGGCGAGCTCGCCGCCGCGATCCGCGCCCACCCCTTGACCGCGACGCTCGACGCCGCCCTGACCGCCGTCGGCGCGGAACCCGCCGAAGACGGCGCACCCGGCAGCCTCGAACGGGTCGACGCATGACGTCCGGCGGCGCGGACCTGCACGAACGCCGCCATGCGGTCTGCACCACGGCCACGTGAGCGTTAGCGTGAGACCCGTGCCTCGACTTGCCGCCCTGACCTCCCGGCTCCCTCGCCTCTCGGTCACGCTGCCGGCAGGCATCACCTGGGCGGGCGTGCGCCGCACCGCCGCCCGGGCCGGCGCGATCGCCGCCGTCGTCCCCATCGCCACCGGGGCGGCGCTCATGGTCGCCGAGCGGTTCCGCCGTCACGCCCACCCGCTGGACGCGCCCTTCCCCACCGCCCCGCCCGCGGACAACACGGTCGCCGCCACCACGACCACGGTCTACACGTTCGGCGACGACCTGTACGCCGCGATGCTCGACGCGATCGACCACGCCACCGAGCACATCTTCTTCGAGACGTACATCTGGAAGGGCGACGAGGTCGGCCACCGCTTCCGTGATGCGCTCGAGCGTGCCGCTGCACGCGGCGTCGAGGTGTACGTCGTCTACGACGCGTTCGCCAACCTCGTGGTCAAGCGGTCCTTCGTCCACCTCTCGCCCCGCATCCACGTACTCCGGTTCCCCTGGGTGCGCGCCGGAGTGCTGGTGTCCCCGCTGCGTTCGTCGGGGCGCGACCACCGCAAGGTCCTCGTCGTCGACGACGAGATCGGCTTCGTCGGCGGGTACAACATCGGCTCGCTCTACGCCCGGCACTGGCGGGACACGCACCTGCGGCTCCAGGGCCCGGCGGTGTGGGAGCTGCGCAACGCGTTCGTCGACTTCTGGAACCGGTGGCGCTCCCCCGACCTGCCCGTCCTCAAGGACATCGGCTCCACGACCTGGCTCCCGCACCTGCGCGCCGCGCGCAACTCCCCCAGCGACCTGGTGTTCCCCATCCGGAACGTGTACCTCGACGCGATCGACCGCGCCACGGACCACGTCTACATCACGCAGGCGTACTTCATCCCGGACCGGGAGATCCTTTCCGCCCTCCTCGACGCGGCCCGCCGCGGCGTCGACGTGCGCGTGCTCGTCCCCGAACGCTCCAACCACGTCGTCGCCGACTGGCTCGCCCGTGGCCACTACTCGACCCTGCTGCGCGGCGGCGTGCGGATCTTCCTCTACACGGACGCGATGATCCACGCCAAGACCGCCACGATCGACGGCCGCTGGTCCACCATCGGCACCGCGAACATCGACCGGCTGTCCCTGACGGGCAACTACGAGGTCAACCTCGAGATCGTCGACGCCGACGTCGCCGACACGCTCGAACGCATCTTCGCGATGGACCTGACGAACGCCCGCGAGCTCACCCGCGAGCAGTGGGACGCACGCCCCGCCCTGAACAAGGTCGGCGAGCGTCTGGTCTCCCCGCTCGCCCCGCTGCTCTGACCCGCGCGCCTCAGGGCGTCAGCGTCTCGCCGGGCCGCAGCCGCGTGTACATGTGTGGGCCCGCCAGCGCCGGGTCGCCCAGCAGCCGCCCGGTCAGTGCCAGCCCGGTCTCGCTCGCGTGCGCGTCGTGGATCGGCACCAGATGGCGGGCGTCGACCGCCGCGGCGTAGTCGATCGCCTCCCCGAGCCTCAGCCACGGCCCCGACACCGGGACGAGCAGCACGTCGACCGCCCGCCCGGGCACGTCCACCGAGTCACCGGGGTGGTAGACGCTCCGCCCGCCGACCTCGACGAGATACGTCACGTTGACCGCGCGGGGGATCGCGGCGTGGATCAGCGCGTGCGCTCCCCCACCGACGGCCACCCGCGCCGCACCGAGCGTGAACGTCTGCCCCGGCTCGACCGCGTGCACCCGCCCCGGCGGCACCCCCGCTCCCACGAGCGCTGCCGCGGCCGGACCCGACGCCCACACCTCCAGCGCGGCGTCGGCAGCCAACGCCTCACCGACCGCCGCCACGTCCAGATGGTCGGCGTGGTCGTGCGTCACCAGCACGGCGGTGGCACCGGCGAGGGCGCTCGCGGCCTGTGCGAGGGTGCCGGGGTCCAGGACGAGGGCGGCGTCGTCGGCGTCGATGCGGACGCACGCGTGCCCGAAGTGCGTGACTCTCACGCTTGCGAGACTAGACCGCCTGCCGCTTGGCGCGCCGCGCGGCGAGCTCGTCGCCGGCGTGCGGGGCGACGGTCTCGTCGTCGCCGAGCGACTCCGTGGGCATCTCGGCGAGCGTGCCTTCGATCTCACGCCACACACGTCCGACGGCGATGCCGAACACGCCCTGCCCGCCCTGGACGAGGTCGATGACCTCGTCGGCCGACGTGCATTCGTAGACGGACGCGCCGTCGCTCATGAGCGTGATCTGGGCGAGGTCGTCCACGCCGCGCTCCCGCAGGTGCGTCACGGCGGTGCGGATCTGCTGCAGGGAGACGCCGGTGTCGAGGAGCCGCTTGACCACCTTGAGCACCAGGATGTCGCGGAAGCTGTAGAGGCGATGGGTGCCGGACCCGGTCGCGGGGCGGATGGACGGCTCGACGAGCCCGGTGCGGGCCCAGTAGTCGAGCTGCCGGTAGGTGATGCCCGCGACGCGGCACGCGGTGGGGCCGCGGTAGCCGGTCGCGGAGTCCTGCTCGGTGAGGTCTTCCCCGAAGAGCAGCCCCTGGGCGCCGCGCGCAACGGCACCGGCGTGCATGCCGACCTGCGCGCTGGCCTCGCCGTTGCTGTTCACTGCCTGCCTCCTGGACGGGTTGTTGGTGACCACGCTAGGCCGGGAATCAGGGTTCGACAACGAAGGCGCGCGGGACGCGCCGTAACGGTTCCCGCATTCACCCTCAAGTCGAGGGTCACACTTGGGCCTGTAACCCTCGACTCGAGGGTGAGGGTCAGGGGTCGCGGCGCCCGGAACCGGGCCCGGAGAAGTCCTCGGGCTCGACGTGCTCGAGGAAGTCGCGGAACTTCTCGACCTCACGCTGCTGGACGAGGTCGACGATCTCGATCCCGGCAGACGCGACGACCTCGGCCGAGCAGAGCACGGGCGACCCGGTGCGCACGGCCAGCGCGATCGCGTCTGACGCGCGCGAGTCGACGCGCGCCCCGTTCGACAGCACGAGCTCGGCGAAGAAGATCCCCCCGTCGAGGGCGACGATCTCGGCGCGTTCGAGCTCGACGTCGACGGCGCCGAGCAGGTCGCGCATCAAGTCGTGCGTCATGGGGCGCGGGGTGACGAGCCCGGCCTGCGCCATCGCGATCGCCGACGCCTCGCGCGGGCCGATGACGATCGGCACGGCGAGCTCGGCGGCCGTGTCGAGGAGGAGGACGACGATCTCCGCCTCAGCCTCGGGGTCCCGTTGCTGCTGCTGGCGCACGCCCAGGACCTCGACCGGCACCATCGGCACGTCTCCGGGGACGCCCGCGTCGTCGAAAGGCCCCTCACCCATGAGGGTCACGCTACGCCGCCGCGGCCCCCGGCGTGATGGTTCGGGCGCATCGGTTTCGCCGGGTCGTGCCCGACCGTGCGTGCCGGGCGATTCAGCCGAGGTCTTCGACGCCGCGGCGCACCCACGTGGTGTGCAGGCGTGCGAGGAGCTCGCCGACCTCGCGGGCGAGGGTCGCGGCCTGCGCCTGCGCGGACGACGTCTGCTGGTGGCGGCGTGGTGCGACGAGCTGGTCGACGAGGTTCACGTGCCGTTCGGCGGACGCGCGCAGGGTCCGCAGGTGGCGCGGTTCGAGGCCGTGCTCGGCGAGCTGCGCTGCCAGACGCACGACGTCGGGTGCGCTCGCGTCGAGCCGGTCGCCCGGGCCGGGGCGCAGCAGCCCGGCGTGCACGAGCGCGTCG
Organism: uncultured Xylanimonas sp.; assembly: GCA_966249365.1. Lineage (GTDB taxonomy): Bacteria > Actinomycetota > Actinomycetes > Actinomycetales > Cellulomonadaceae > Xylanimonas. The sequence goes on from CBINDH010000049.1 coordinate 5,529, forward strand.
ACGAACTCGCGGTCGACGCCGGTGGCCTCGGCGACCGACGACGGCGTCCAGATGCGACGGGACGGGTCGGCGGGCACGGCGGTGCCGCCCGCGAGCCGGGGCGAGGGGCCTGGGGCCGGTTCGCCGGCGTCCATCGCGGCGAGGCGCTCCTTGATGACCTTCAGCGGCAGGTAGGAGTCGCGCTGCTCGGTCAGGACGAACCGCAGCCGTTCGACGTCGGCGGGGCTGTACTGCCGGTACCCGGCGGGGGTCCGCACGGGGTGGATGAGGCCCTGCTCCTCGAGGAAGCGGAGCTTGGAGTGGCTGATCGTGCCGAACTCGGGTCCGAGCGCCGTGAGCACGTCGGAGATCCGCATCGTCGCCTGACGGGAGATGCCCCGCGGCCACGGTTCGACGTCGTCGGCCCGTGCATCGTCGACGGCTCGCCCGTCGTTCACGAACCGTGCGTCGCCGGCGCGTGCGGTCGACGTCACGAGCCGGGAGCCGTCGTCTCCCGCGGCGTCTGAGGCGCCTGCGGGCTGGCCTGGAACGACATGCGGAACTTGCCGATCTGCACCTCGTCGCCCGAGTTCAGGATGGCGGCGTCGATGCGCTGGCGGTTGACGTACGTGCCGTTGAGGGAGCCGATGTCGCGGACGACGAAGTGGTCGCCCTCGCGGACGAACTCGGCGTGCTTGCGCGAGACCGTCACGTCGTCGAGGAAGATCTCAGCGCTCTCGGAGCGGCCCGCGACGGCGCGGTCGGAGTCCAGCAGGAACCGCTCCCCCACGCCCGCACCGCGCTGGACGACCAGCAGGGCGGAGTGGCGGGGCAGCGCGCCGACGGCGGCGGCGTCCTCGGCCGTCAGAGGTAGCCGCGGGAACTGCTCCTCCACAGGTGCGCCGACCCGTCCGAGCGTCGCGGTGACGTCGGCAGGGTGTGGCTGCGGCAGGGGGCGGGGGTCCGACATCAGTCCTCCTCGGTGGTCGCCGCGCGTGCTGCGCCGTCGTCCATTCAACCTACCCCGTCGTGGCGGCGAGCGGAAAGCCGCGCCCGCGGACCGGGTGCGCGTCATGCCAGGTCGCGCCGGTGCGACGCGACCCGAGCGGGCTATTTCTGCGCGGGGCGAGCGAACTCGGGATCGGTCAGCGCGACGGTCGCGTCGATCGTCACGAGATCCTGCTGCTCCGTCGTCGCGGTCCCGCCGGCGTTGCGGATCGTCGGCAGCGCCCCGCCGGGGATCTCGAGGGCCCGGTCCAGCGTCGCCGGGTCGCCGATGACCGTCCAGCGGATGGGCTGGGTCAGCAGGAACCCGTCGACGGCGATGCCGCCCGTCACGTCGACGAAGGACGACGACGTCACGATGCGCACGTCGTTGACCTGCACGACCTCGGCGCCCGCGTTCCGCAGCTCTTCGAGCATGTTGAACATGTGCTGCGCGCGCAGGTCGGGGCCCGCCGAACGGATGGTGACGACGATGCCCGGCCCCTGCGCCGGCAGCCGCCCCGACAGGATGCCCTCCGACGCGGCGCGCTGCAGCGCGACCTCGAGAGCCGCCTGCGCCTGACCGGTACCCGACGCGAGCTCGTCCCGGTTCGACTGCAGGCGCCCCACCTCGGCGTCGAGCTGCTCCGCCCGGACCGTGACCTCGTCGAGGAGCCGCACCAGGTCGTCCTGGCGCAGCGACGACAGCTCCGCCTGACCCGACTGGCGCACCTGCACCACGAGCGCGAAGCCCAGCAGCGCGCACAGGAACCCGACCATGAGCTGGGAGCGGGACAGCGACGGGCGGATCGACCCCCGCAACCGCTGCAGCGGCGTCTGCGGCACCGGCGCGGCCGCAACCACGACCTCGGGCGCCGGCTGCTCGCCCTGGGGTTCGGCCCAGGCCTCGGACCCGTCCCACCCCGTAGCGTCCGGGTCGGCGGCGAGCTCGTCGGCGGGCCGCGGGTCCTCCCACGGCTGCACCTCGTCCCACGGCTCGAGGAGCTCCTCGGGCTCGAGGCCCTCCTCGACGTCGAGGACCTCCTCCGAGTCGCCGTACTCCTCAGGCTCGCCGTGCTGCTCCGGCTCGAGCATCTCCCGCGGCGCGGACTCGTCCCAGGCGCCCGGTTCGTCCCCGGCCCAGGTCTGGCCCGCGTCCTCCGCCTGCGGGGGAACCCCGGGACCCGGCGAACGCTCCGGCTCGTCGGGCGCCCCGGGCACCTGCGGCGTCACGGCGTCCTCCGACACGCTCACGCCTTGAACACGTGACGGCGGATCGCCGCCGCGTTCGAGAAGATCCGGATACCGAGAACGACGACCACCGCCGTCGACAGCTGCGACCCCACGCCGAGCTGGTCGCCCAGGAACACGATGAATGCCGCGACCAGCACGTTCGACAGGAACGACACCAGGAAGACCTTGTCGTCGAACAACCCGTCGAGCATCGCGCGGAAACCACCGAACAACGCGTCCAACGCCGCCACGACCGCAATAGGGAGATACGGCTGAAGGACCACGGGGACCGTGGGCTGAAGCAGCAGCCCGGCGACCACACCCACCACGAGCCCGACGACAGCGATCATGGCCGCGAGCCTACCGGCACCGCGTGCTGCAACGGCTGAGCGCCCGCGCCCGGAAGCTCGAGGTTCGACTGCTCCACCGTCGACGACCGGATCCCGTACGTCGAACCCAACAGCTGCAACCACCCCGGCATCGCCGACCGCGCCACCGCGATCTGCATCGCCTCCGGATCGCCCACCGCCCGCACCACGTACGTCGGACCCGCCAACGGCACCAGGTTCACCAGCACCGCCGCACCCGCGTTACGGATCGCCGTCGTCGGCGTCAGACGCTGGTCGTCGATGCTGATCGCCTCCGCCCCCGCGGCCCACAACGCGTTCACCACGATCTGCAGGTCCTCGTCCCGCACCAACGACGTCTCGTCCGGCTCCCCCACCAGACCACCGCCACCGTCGGTGAGCGACACCACCAGACCCGGGCCCGTCACCGCCTCCGTGCCGTTGCGCACACTGTCCCGCCGGATCGTGGCCAGCAGGCCCGCGCCCTGAGCCTCCAGAGCCGACCGCTGCAGCTCCTCGATCTCCCGCGACAACGCGTCCGCGCGGTCGGTCAACGCAGCGACCTGATCGCTGCGGTCCGTGATCTGACGCTCCAGCACCCCACGCGCCTCCGCCACCGACGGCTGCGGCGCCCGCAGCTGCAGCGTCGCCGCCGCCGTCGCCACGCCCAGCGCCAACGCCACCACCACGACACCCACCGACGACGCCGCGCTCCGCGGCCGCACCTGCCCCGCAGCCTCCGCCGCACGACGCCGCGCCGTCGCCTCCGCATACCCCGGGTCCAGAGGACGCTCCATGACCTCCGTCAACAACGTCATCGACGCGTCGAGGCGCCGCGCCGCGCGCGGACCGTCAGGAGCCACCGCCGTCACGCCGGCTCCCCGGCGCTCGCGGCCTGCGCCGGACCGTCGTCCCCGGCCAGGAGGCGGCGCGCCTGGACCACGTACTGCACCCCGGCGAGCCAGTACAGGCCGACGCCCCACCAGGTGAACGCCCACCCGACGACGTGGGCGACCGTGCCCAGCGCGCCGGCGTGCTGAGCGAGCAGCAGCAGCGGGAACGCGTACAGCAGGGCGAACGTGCCGCCCTTGCCGACGATCGACACCTCGAGCGGCCCGTACCCGTGGCGCGCGAGGATCGGCACGAGGCACGTGAGCATCAGGTCGCGGGCCACGATCACGACGACCAGCCACAGCGGGACGACGTCACGCCACGTCAGGCCGATGAGCGTCACGAAGATGAACAGCCGGTCCGCGGCGGGGTCGAGCATCTGCCCCAGCCGGCTCGTCTGGTTCAGCGACCGCGCCAACTTCCCGTCGAGCCAGTCGGTGAACCCGGAGAACGCGAGCACCGCCAGCGCCCACCCGTCATGGTGCGCGACGATCAGCACCGCGAACACCGGCACCATCGCCAGGCGCAGCAGACTGATGAGATTCGGCACGGTCCAGATCGACGAGCCGACTTGCTGATCCTGCTGCACGCCCACTGCCCCGTCCTCACCCCGCCTGATCCGGCACGCACATCCTATGTGCCCAGGCCGAGGCCCCGTCTGCGGCCACGCCCGCCGGCGGTGACAGAACTCACCGCCGGACCCCGCCCGGGCGGCGGTGACGTTCCCGTAGAATGGAACGACTCATTTCGGAGTTCGTCGCAATTCCCGCATCGTGTGTGCCCCTCCTACCTGGGAGCGGCTGGTGTGTGTTCTGTCCCGGGAGCCGCGACCGCCCGTCCTTCGACGGGCAGGACTCCCGCCTCCCTGAACGGAACGTGCATCTTCATGCCCACTGCCCCTGACGTCGTCGTGCCCGCAGACTCCACCCAGGACACCCTGCCCGGCTTCGACACCCTCGGCCTGCCGGCCGCCCTCGAGGCCGCCGTCGCCGACCTCGGCTTCACCACCCCCTCGGCGATCCAGGCCCAGGCCATCCCCGCACTCCTCGCCGGCCGCGACATCACCGGCGTCGCGCAGACCGGCACCGGCAAGACCGCAGCCTTCGGCCTCCCGCTCCTCGCCGCGGTCGACGCCCACCGCGGCGACCGCCCCACGGTCCAGGCACTCGTCCTGACCCCCACCCGCGAGCTCGCCATCCAGGTCGCCGAGGCCATCGAGTCCTTCGCCACCCACCTGCCCGACGTCCGCGTCCTGTCCGTCTACGGCGGCGCCCCCTACGTCCCGCAGCAGCGCGCCCTGCGCGACGGCGTCCACGTCGTCGTCGGCACCCCCGGCCGCATCATGGACCACATGGAGCGCGGCGCCCTCGTGCTCGACGACGCCCGATTCCTCGTCCTCGACGAGGCCGACGAGATGCTCCGCATGGGCTTCGCCGAGGACGTCGACCAGATCTTCTCCAAGGCCCCCGCCCAGCGTCAGGTCGCGCTCTTCTCCGCGACCATGCCGCCCGCCATCCGCGCGATCGCCGACGACCACCTCACCGACCCCGTCGCGATCACCGTCGCCCGCCAGTCCTCGACCGTCGCATCCGTCCACCAGGGCTACGCGATCGTCCCCTTCCGCCACAAGGTCGGGGCGCTGACGCGCATCCTCGCGACCTCCGACGCCGACGCGTCCATCGTCTTCACGCGCACCCGCTCCGCCGCCGAGGAGGTCGGAGCCGCCCTCATCGAGAAGGGCATCTCCGCCGCCACCATCTCCGGCGACGTCGCCCAGAAGGAGCGCGAGAAGATCGTCGAGCGCCTCCGCAGCGGCCAGCTCGACGTCCTCGTCGCCACCGACGTCGCCGCCCGCGGCCTCGACGTCGACCGCATCGGACTCGTCGTCAACTTCGACATCCCCCGCGAGGCCGAGGCCTACGTCCACCGCATCGGCCGCACCGGTCGCGCCGGACGCACCGGCCGCGCCGTCTCCTTCGTCACCCCCCACGAGCGCGGCAAGCTCAAGTTCATCGAGAACACCATCAAGGTCAAGCTCGAGGAGATCGAGATCCCCTCACCGCGCGACGTCTCCGCGCACCGCGCCGGCCGCCTCCTCGAGTCCGTCCCCGCCCGCACCCAGGCAGGCCGCCTCGACCTCTACCGCCAGCTCGTGCGCAACCTCGTCACCGAGGGCGAGGGCGAGCACCCCGGCGTCGTCGACGCCGTCAAGGCCGTCGACCTCGCCGCCGCCCTCCTGGCGCTCGCGGTCGGCGACGACGGCCCCCGCGCCCGTGCCGAGCAGGAGGAGTACGAGAAGGAGCAGGCCGAGGGCCGCGCCGCACGCCAGGCCCGCGAGACCCGCAAGGCCGAGGTCGGCGCCCGTCGCGACCGGGTCGCCGACCGGGGCGATCGTCGACCGCACCGCGACGGCGAGGATCGCACGTTCACCCGCGGTGCGGGCATCCGACGTCCTGCGGCCGGCACGCGCTACCGCGTCGCCGTCGGGCACAAGGACGGCGTGAACCCGGGCGGGCTCGTCGGTGCCATCACGGGCGAGGGCGGCATCACGGGCTCCGACATCGGCAAGATCGACATCTTCGGCTCGTTCTCGCTCGTGGACATCACGACGTCGCTGAGCGACGACCAGATCGACCGCCTGTCGCGTGCCCGGGTCGCGGGCCGCGCGCTGCGCATCGCGGTCGACCGCGGTGCCCCCGAGGGCGGCTCGCGGTCGTACGACCGCCCGGCCCGCGCCGAGCGCTTCGACCGCTCCGAGCGTCCGGTCCGCACCGGTCACGACCGGTCCGACCGGCCCGTGCGCACGGGCGGCCACGACCGTTCCGACCGGTTCGATCGGGGCGAGCGCCCCGCGCGCAAGCCGCGCTGGTGATCTGACGCACGAGGCCGCCCGGCCGTCCGACAGGACGACCGGGCGGCCTCGTCGTCTCAGTGCTGCTGCTCGTCCGGCGCCTCGCCGCGGCTGCGCACCATCGCGGCGAGCCGGGCGGCTTCACGCATGCCGCGCTCGCCGTCGGCACGCTGCACGGCCATGACGGGCCAGGTG
>CBINDH010000050.1:0-11920 GCA_966249365.1 uncultured Xylanimonas sp.
TCCAGACGGCGGGTACGTCGGACTTGAGTCTGGAGTACCAGGAGACGGAGCGGCTGATCGGCGCGACCCGTCCAAGTTCACGGAGCCGTCCCGCCCGCGCGTCGGAGGCGAGCCCGCGCACCGCCTCGCCGAGTTCGCTGGGAAAGTGGTGGAGGTAGTTCGCGGACATCCACCGAGAGTCGGGAAGCGGTCGGCCGGCCCGGAGCTCGGCGGCGAGGTCGTCGATGTTCACCAGGCAGCCACTGTCCGTGTAGGGGACGTTGCCGAGCTGTTCGGAGACGCCGAAGTCGCCGATGAGGGCCGTCGGCAGTCCGAGCGCGATGGACTCCAGGGCCGCGGTCGAGCTGATCGTGACCAGCGCGGAGCCGGGTGTCAGCCACGCGCTCATCGGCCCGGCTTCGAAACGCAGCGCCTCGATAGGGTGCCCGAGCCTCTCGTGCTCCTCCCGCCACAAGACGTCGAACGGAAGCGCCTCGTGGTGAGTCTGCTTCTCCCCGGGACGCGTCCGAACCTTGACGACAACGTCGAAGCCGTCATTCGCCAGGCGTGCCAGTCCTGCGAGGATCGCGACGCGGTCGGTCCGCGCGTGGGGTACGACGGACTGGGGGGCGAAGACGACGCGCCGCGTAATCTCAGACGTGCGTTCCAGGCGCTCGCCAAGGAACGGGAGCTTGGTCAACACGGTGTGCGGAGCGACGCCGTGGCGGCGATACGCCGCGATCCAGATCTCGCGCTCCCGGGGGCTATGGACGATGGTGGCGTCGACCCAGCGGTACCGCCACTTCACCCCGTGTGTCGAGGCGGGTGACATTGCGATACCTGGTGGCCCCGAGATGAGGGCAGGACGTCGGTCCCCCGCCGCGCGAAGCACCGTCAGGGCGATCATCTCCGCCACCGGTCCGGTCGCCGCAACGAGCACCACGTCAGGGCGGGTGGAACGTACGAGTGTTGCCAGCGCCCGACGGCTGACCACGGGAGTGGCAGTGACGGTAGTGCCCGCGAGCGCCGACCGCACCTGCTCGGAGGACGGCTGGAGCGGTCCCTTGATTACCACGACGCGTCCGTCGACGTCGGTGCCCTCGGCGGCGACCTTCTCAAGGGTCGCCGCTGCCCACTTAAGGAAGGACTCGGAGTCGACGACTGCGAGAATGTGGACACTCATCGCGCTGCCGCCACGGGGGCCCTGTGCCGCAGCACCGCGGCGACGACGCGTTCGCACGCACGGCCGTCACGCAGCGTGAATGTCTCGAGGACTCGTGTCGCGTACGGCTCGGCGAGGGACTTGCCCGCCTCGATCAGTCGGGCCAGAACCGATTCGCACTCGGACAATGTCGAGACGACCGGACCGAACCCGTCGCGTCGATAGTCGAAGTATCCGGTGACGCCGATGTGATCGGCGCCGCTGTGGACCACGTCGTAGTCGAACTGAAAGTACATCACCGGGCGACCTATGAGGGCAGCATCGAACGCGATCGAGGAGTAGTCGGTGATGACATGCGAGGCGTGAGCAAGGACGTCTTGCACGTCGTCGTCCGCGTAGCTGGCGACGCGGACATATTTGGGCACGTCAAGAGCAGCCAGGTGGGGGGCCATGTTCGGATGCGGCATTAGCACGAGCTCGAGTCCCCTGCGCTCGGCGGCCTCCCGCACCGAGGGCGACCGCAACACACCGGCCCAGTTGCGCACATACGGGGAGTCGGCGAACCCCGGACGCGGCACTCTCATGTTCCCGATGCCCGAACCAGCGAGGAGCCAACTCCGCCATGTCGGCATGAAGACGACGAGCGTGCGCTCCTCCTCGGACGTGCGAGCCGCGGCCCGGACCAGTGCGTCGTGCCGCGGCTGTCCAGTCAGCACAACTTCGTTCTCGGTCCATACGTACGGCGGACTCGTAAGCGACCGGTGCTCCGCCGGCGTGGTCGTGACGACGGTGCGCGGCCGCTTGCCGTTGAGCCAGCCCGACAGGTCACTCTGGATCACACCGTGCTGCAACCACGTGAACCACCACGGACGTCGCCGCAGCCATGCCATGAATGGAGGGTTGGTGACGTAGTGGTCGATCTGTGACGAGACGAGCTCGAGGCACTGGGCCAATGCCAGCGCGTGCCGCAGCGATCCGTGCTCGACCAGCCTGAACCCGTCAGCGGCGAGACGGCTCCAGTCGCGTGACGTCCGGTCAAGCACGAACCAGGCGTTGATCTCCTCGTGGTGCGCCCGAAGGTAGCGGTACAGGTGCTCAGCGTTGTCGTGCGCCTCCGTGTCCCGGTCCATGAGCAACCAGCAACCGCGGAACTCTGGGGCGACCCTGCTGGCTAGGCGTGTCGCCCAGGTGATGCGCGGAGTCTTCGCTGTCGTTGCCGCGTCGATCCGCGCGACGATCCGCGCGACGCGACGCAACGACGATGACATCGCCGCGGTGACGCGCCGGAACCTCGGACCCGTAGGGCGTGAGGCGGAGTTCGTCACGAGGTACCTCTGTTCGTGTTGCCGGTCCCCGGGCGCTGAACCCGGTGCGGCAAGGACGATACCCCGCCCGCCATTGTGGAGAGGTCGTCAACGACCTGCGACGTTACGTCGCGGATCAGCCCCGTGACGATGACCGTGCGATCATGCGCCGGAACCGATCGGCTAGGCTCGGCGCCCGTGACGTCGGCGAGTTGCCTCCGCTCGACCCCACAGGACGGGGCCTCCGCCTCGTAGACAGGATTACGAACGGGCCGGCACGCCCCAACCAGCAATCGGTGACCATCACCCCTCGCCGACGGGCCGCCAGGCACACAAGGAGACGGAAGTTGGCTGATCCGACAGGGTCCGTGAAGCTCGCGGCGCGCCTGACGTCCGACGAAGCTGCTGCAGTCGCTCAACGCGCCGGACTGCACCAGATGGGGGTGCGTCCCCCGCTCGGCCGGTACATCCGAAGCGTGTGGGGTCGTCGTTCCTTCATCTGGAATCTCTCTGCGTCACGTGCGTACGCCAAGAACCAGGGCTCGTACCTCGGGCAGGCGTGGACAATCCTCAAGCCGATCCTCGACGCCGCGACGTTCATCGTCATCTTCGGGTTCATCTTCACTGGCAGCATGAAGGGGATTGACAACCGCGCAGCGTTCATCGTCATCGGGACATTCACGTACGCACTCTTCCAGTCCGGCGTGACCGGCGGTATCACGTCGATCCCAGCGAATCTTTCGCTCATTAGGTCCCACCAGTTCCCGCGAGCCGTGGTGCCGTTGTCGACGGCTATGACGGAGACAGTGCTGTTCGGCCCCGTCCTGATCGCGATGATGGTCCTGGCTATGATCACGGGCTTCTTCCCAGACATGGACCACGTCTGGCCGACCTGGTCCTGGCTGCTCCTGCCTTTCGCAGCCGTGCTTCTGGCAGTTTTCTCGACGGGCTTGTCCCTCGCGTTCGCCCGGATCGGCGCCCGTACACCCGACATCGCCAACGTCGTCCCGTTCCTCCTCTCGCTCGGACGGTTCGCAACCGGCGTGATGCTGTACCTGCCGTCGATGATCGCCGAGGACAGCTGGTTCCGGCCGATCTTTCTACACCAGCCGGTCGCGGTGTATCTGGAGCTGTTCCGAGCCGTCTTCGGCAACGAGCCAAACATCCCGATGACCGGTGGGCTCTGGCTCGAGGCAACGGCATGGGCGGTCGTGGTCTTTGCTGTCGGCTTTCTGTTCTTCTGGGGCGCTGAGGAGACCTACGGTCGTGACTGAGGAAATCGACTACGAGATCGACGCTGAGGACCTCCCGCAGAAGGCTCAGCGCACCCCCCTGGGCAGCCCTTCCGTCGTCGTCGACGATCTCCACATCACCTATCGTGTGTTCGGCGGACGCCGGGGCGGCACGACGAGCGACAGGCCGTCGCTGCTCACCAGGGCGATCAACCTCGGCCGACCGGACTCTGGGCCCATCACTCATGTCCCCGCCGTACGTGGCGTCTCCTTCGTCGCCCACCGCGGCGAGACGATCGGGATCGTCGGCACCAACGGCTCGGGCAAGTCAACCCTGCTGCGCGCAGTCGCCGGTTTGCTCCCGCCCACCAAGGGACGCGTGTTTGTCTCCACCGAGCCTGCGTTGCTCGGCGTCAACGCGGCACTGCTACCCAAGCTCTCAGGTGAGCGCAACATCATGGTCGGTGGCCTCGCCCTCGGGCTGAGCGCCGCCGAGGTGCGCGCGCGAACCCAGTCGGTCGCGGAGTTCGCCGAGCTCGGCGACTTTCTTTATCTGCCGATGAGCGCGTACTCGTCCGGCATGGCATCTCGTCTGCGCTTCGCAATTTCGACGATCACGAAGCCGGAGATCCTCATGATCGACGAGGCACTGGCGACAGGTGACGCCTCGTTCCGCAAGAAGAGCACCGCCCGCATCGAAGAGATCCGCGACCAGGCGGGAACAGTCTTCTTCGTCTCGCACTCCCTCGGCTCCGTCCGGGCGATGTGCACACGCGTCTTGTGGCTCGACAAGGGTCAGCTCGTCGCCGACGGCGACGTCGACGAGGTCTGCGACGCCTACCACGAGTTCGTGCAGAGCCGCGGCAATGCCTCGGCCGGAGCCAGGCTCGCCTAGCGCGTCACGAGGCACCGACCACGCCATGTGTGCCTGGTGAGCCACCCGATCGAGGTAGGTGGCGGTCGCCTCCTGGCACCCGTCGCCTCGGTTAGGCCGTACCCCGTACCCGCTAGGATGAGCGACGGATTTCCCCGGAACGCGAGGAGCTTATGCACGTGAACGCGGACCTCATCGTCGTAGGCTCTGGCTTCTTCGGCCTGACCGTCGCCGAGCGCATCGCCGAGCAGTACGGACGCAAGGTCCTGGTGATCGACCGCCGTTCGCACATCGGCGGCAACGCGTACAGCGAGGCGAACCCCGAGACCGGCATCGAGGTGCACAAGTACGGCGCGCACCTGTTCCATACGAGCAACGAACGCGTGTGGGAGTACGTCAACCGGTTCACGGCGTTCACGAGCTACCAGCACCGCGTCTACACCACGCACAAGGGCGAGGTGTTCCAGATGCCGATCAACCTGGGCACCATCAACCAGTTCTTCCGCTCGGCGTACGGGCCGGCGGAGGCGCGTGCGCTGATCAAGGAGCAGGCTGCCGAGCTCGACGGCAAGTCGCCGGACAACCTCGACGAGCAGGGCGTCAACCTCATCGGCCGCCCGCTGTACGAGGCGTTCATCCGCAACTACACGGCCAAGCAGTGGCAGACGGACCCGCGTGACCTGCCGGCGTCGATCATCACGCGCCTGCCGGTGCGGTACACGTACGACAACCGCTACTTCAACGACACGCACGAGGGCCTGCCGGTCGACGGCTACACCGCCTGGATCGAGCGCATGGCCGACCACAGGAACATCGAGGTCAAGCTCGGCGTCGACTTCTTCGACGAGTCCCAGTCGATCAGCAAGGGCAACGTCGTCGGCAACGTCCCCGTCGTCTACACGGGCCCGGTGGACCGCTACTTCGACTACGCCGAGGGCGACCTGTCGTGGCGCACCATCGACCTCAAGGAAGAGGTCCTCGACATCGGCGACTTCCAGGGCTGCGCCGTGATGAACTACGCCGACGCCGACGTGCCGTTCACGCGCATCCACGAGTTCCGCCACTTCCACCCGGAGCGGGACTACGTCACGGACAAGACGGTCATCCACCGCGAGTACTCGCGGTTCGCCGAGCACGGCGACGAGCCGTACTACCCGATCAACACGGCGGCCGACCGCGAGCGCCTGCTCAAGTACCGCGATCTCGCCGCGGCGGAGAAGGACGTGCTGTTCGGCGGTCGGCTGGGCACGTACAAGTACCTCGACATGCACATGGCGATCGGTGCCGCGATGTCGATGGTGGACAACAAGCTCGCTCCGTACTTCGGCAAGGGCGAGGCCCTCGCCAGCGGCGGGGTGGACGCGTGACCACGATCGAGTCCCCCGCCTTCTACGAGCCAGGCAGGGGTGCCGGACTTCTTGACGTCGTCCGCCGCTGGTACCTGCTCACGCTCCTGGTGCGCAAGGAGCTGCGGGTGCGTTACCGCGGGTCGTTCCTCGGCCTGCTGTGGTCGTACGTGAAGCCCGCGGTCCAGTTCGCCGTCTTCTACTTCGCCATCGGCATGTTCCTGGGGATGAACAACCAGGTCGAGAACTTCGCGATCTACCTGTTCTCGGGCATCGTCGTCGTGAACTTCTTCTCCGAGGCGTTCGGGAACGAGACGCGCTCGATCGTGGCGAACACGCCCCTGGTGAAGAAGATCTACCTGCCGCGCGAGCTGTTCCCGGTGGCGTCGGTCTGGGTGGCGTTCGTGCACTTCCTGCCCCAGCTCGCGGTGCTGCTGGTCGGGACGTTCGTCGTCGGCTGGCGGCCCCGGCTGGTGGACATCGCGGCGGTGCTGCTCGGGCTGCTCATCATCTCGTGCCTGGCGCTGGGCCTGGGGCTGCTCTTCAGCGCGTTCAACGTGATCTTCCGGGACGCCGAGAACTTCGTGGAGCTCACGCTGATGTGCGCCACGTGGCTCTCCCCCGTGCTGTACCGCCACTCGCAGGTCGTCGACGTGTTCGGCGACGGGTTCTTGTGGCGCCTGTACCTGGCCAACCCGGTGACGTCGACGGTCCTGCTGTTCCACCAGGGGTTCTGGCTCCCGACCACCACGGGCCGCTCCGGTGACGTGCCGGTGACGGGCGACCTGATCTGGTCGGCGGGTGCGGGGCTCGTCATCGCGGTCGCGTCCGTCGTCGTCGGCCAGTACGTCTTCAGCCGGCTCGACGGCCGGTTCGCGCAGGAGCTCTGACATGTCGGTCACCACCCCCACGACTCGCGTCCGCGTCGAGGGCGCGTCCAAGCACTTCCGGCTGCGTCACACGCACACGCTCAAGGACTACGTGGTCCGGGCGATCCTCCGGCGCGACGAGGCGTCGTTCGAGGAGTTCACAGCGCTCGACGACGTCTCGTTCGAGGTCAGCGACGGCGAGACCGTCGCACTCCTCGGGCTCAACGGCTCCGGCAAGTCGACGCTGCTCAAGCTCATCTCGGGCGTCATGCGTCCATCGACCGGCAGCATCAGGGTCCGCGGCAAGATCGCGGGTCTCATCGAGGTCGGTGCCGGGTTCCACCCCGACCTCACCGGCCGCGAGAACGTGTATCTCAACGCTGCGATCCTCGGCATGAACGAGGAGGAGATCGACGCGAAGTTCGACGAGATCGTCGCCTTCAGCGAGATCGAGTCGTTCATCGACACCGAGGTCAAGTTCTACTCCTCGGGCATGTTCCTGCGGCTCGCGTTCGCCGTCGCGGTGCACACCGACCCGGACGTGTTCCTCGTCGACGAGATCCTCGCGGTGGGCGACGAGCCGTTCCAGCGCAAGTGCATCGCCAAGATCGAGGAGCTCAAGGCCTCTGGCAAGGCGCTGGTGATCGTGAGCCACGACCTGGAGCTGATGGGCCGCCTGTGCGACCGGGCGATCCTGCTCAGCCACGGCAAGATGATCGCCGACGGCCCCGCGGACGTCGCGATCGCACAGCTCCGGGGTGAGATCGGATGACCGGCACCGACTTCGGGCACGCACTCGAGGACGCCCTCGGGGCCGTCACCTCGGGCCGAGCCGTCTCGGTGGACCTCACGGAGGAGGGCGCGCGCATCGCCGAGCGGCTCGGCGCGGTCTGGTTCCAGCGCACGGTCGCAGCGGTCGCGCTCGCGTATCCGGAGCACCGTCTCGAACTCGTCCTGACGGCGTCGGCGGTGGAGCCCATCCACGAGCCAGACCCCCTCACGGAACCCGACGACGTGCCCGGCGTCGGGCGCATCACCGTCGACGGTGGCGCGAACGCGCCGGGCATCATCGCCCGCACGCTCCGCCTTCCCGGCGAGGCGATCCTCGACGGGACGGCGACCTTCCAGTTCCTCGCCGCGGGCAACCCGCTGCGCCGCGCGGTCGGGGCCGTCTACGGCGCCCTCTACCACCGCATCCCGGTGCTGCTCGACGAGTGGCGGCAGCGTCGCAACACCCTCGGGTGGCGCCTCACGCGGGACAAGCTGCCGAAGCCGCTCGGGTTCGCCGAGTTCCCGCGCCCTGACGCCGCGGCTGACACGACCGCGCCCGTCGCCCTGTTCGCACTGCACTGGCTCGAGCCGGGCGGCGCCGAGAGCTGGGCGCTCGAGTCGGCCGAGGTCGCCGCGAAGGCCGGCTTCCGGGTGGTCCTGACCGTCGACGTCGCGGCGGCGCAGCGCCTGCTGGACCGTGCCCTCGCGATCACGCCCGACGTCTACCTCGCGGCCAACACCCTGGCCGAGGACGACTGGGGCCCGTTCCTCGTGCACCTGTTGGACACGTTCCAGCCCGGTGTGGTGTTCGTCCACCACTCGGGGCGCGTGTACGCGGCGTTGCCCGAGGTGCGCGAGCGGTACCCCGAGATCACGGTCATCGACTCGACGCACATCCACGAGTTCCGCACGGGCGGGTTCGTGGCCACGAGCATCCAGTACACCGAACACATCGACGTGCACCACGTCATCTCTCCGCAGCTGCGCGAGCTGTACGGGCGCGACGCCGCAGTCGACCCCGCGAAGGTCGTCTACCACCCGCTCACGCACCCGGGGAACGCGCCGACCACCCAGCGGCGTGTTCCCGAGGCCCCGCTGCGCCTCGGGTTCCTGGGTCGCCTCACCTCGCAGAAGCGCCCGCTGCTGTTCGTGGAGCTCGCCGCCCGGCTCGAGAAGCAGTACCCGGGCGAGTTCGAGTTCGTCATGCAGGGCGACGGCGTCCTCGAGCCGCGGGTGGTCCAGCGGCTCGACGACACGGGGATGACCGGCAAGGTCGTGCGCCGTGCATGGGGGCCGATCGACGACTTCATGGCGTCGATCGACGTCCTCGTCATCTCGAGCGAGAACGAGGGCCTGACGCTGACGACGCTCGAGGCGGAGGAGCACGGCGTGCTCGTCCTCTCGGCCGACGTGGGCAGCCAGCGAGACGTCATCGCCCCGATGCTGCTCGTGCCCCGGTACCCGACGCGGTTCCTCAGGGCCTCCGCGGACCGCCTTCACACCATCGCCGGGTCGTCCGCGGCGTTCGCCGCCGCCCGCGCGCAACAGACTGAGAAGATCACCGCCCTGAACCGCACGGAGTCCGCGTCCGCGTACTTCGCCACGCTGTTCAGTGAGCTCAAGGAGAAGCACTGATGCGCGTAGGCGCCGTCGTCGTCACGTACAACCGCCGGGACCTGCTGGAGCAGACCCTCGACGCACTCGAGGCCCAGACCCTCCCGCCGGACCACATCGTCATCATCGACAACGCGTCGACCGACGAGACCGAGGCGTACCTCAAGGACCGGACGTTCACGCTCCCGACGACGGTCCGGCGCCTGCCGGAGAACACGGGCGGGGCGGGCGGCTTCGCCCTGGGCACGGACCTCGCGTACGGGCTCGGCCTCGACGCGTTCTGGCTCATGGACGACGACACCGTCCCGCAGCCGGAGTCCCTCGACACGCTGGTCAAGGGCTACGCGGACGCCGCCGAGCTGCTCGGCTGGGCACCCAGCTTCGCCTGCAGCCTCGTCCTGTGGAAGGACGGCGAGCTCTGCGAGATGAACACGCCCGTCCCCACCTGGGACTGGGCTCGCCCGCTGGCCAAGGGCGCGGAGTTCACCCTGACCAAGTCGTGCAGCTTCGTCTCGTGCCTCGTGACCCGCGAGGCCGTGGAGGCCGTCGGCCTGCCGAGCGCCAACTTCTTCATCTGGTACGACGACGCCGAGTACACCCAGCGGCTCTCGAAGTTCCGCCCCGGCGTGTTCATCCCGAAGTCGAAGGTGAACCACCTCATGCCGCAGAACCGTGGCGTGAACTTCGGCGACGTCAACGAGAAGAACGTCTGGAAGTTCGAGTACGGCGTGCGCAACCAGATCGCGTCGGCGCGCGAGTTCCGCAGCCCCACGCTCGCCGTCGAGCTGGTGGAGAACATCCTTCGCCAGACGCACGGCGTCCGCATCGGCTGGCGGATGCGCGCCCGCCTGGTCAAGGCGGGCCTCAAGGGCATCGTCTTCAAGCCGGAGGTCAAGGCGCCCGGGTCGACCCGCTGAGGGGCCTCGACGAGGCCCCTCAGGGCCTCACCCGCAGGCTGTGATCCGGTAGACGGCGGCGGTGCCGCCCGCGTCGACGCGTTCGAAGCCGGGCGTCTCCGGTGTCCCGGTCGGGATCCCGTTGAACGGCGGCTGGTCGAAGAACGCCCAGTGCGCGACGCTGTCGACGTAGAGATACCCGACGCCGAGCCTGCCGAGCGCCTCGCAGACCTCCGGGTCGGAGTCGATCGCCGTGATGTTCTGCGCCGCGAACCAGGCGTCCTTGTTCCAACGGCCGTTCATGTGGGTGAACACGACCGGGATGTCACTGATCGCGTAGGCGAGCGGCGCACCGGTGAAGGGGTTGCCGAGGAGCGCGGCGTCCGGCGTGAGCTCGTCGTCGAGCCGCTCGAGCATGCGCAGCTCGTCCGTCGAGACCAGGCTCGAGTAGTGCTGCCCGCTGAGCGGGTCGGTGTACGTGTCGGCGACGAGTCCGTACCGGGCACCGGCCTGCAGTCCCCCGGTGGCGGCGACGACGGCGACGGTCACCCCGGCCACGGCCGGCAGCACGCTCCGGGGCGACCGCGCCCAGCGTGCGGCCACCTGTGCCAGCCCGAGGATGCCGAACGCCGCCACGAGCGACGTCACCATCGGCGCGATGCCGCGCAGGCGCGTCGCGTCGGCGAACCACGGGAACGTGACCCAGGAGAAGCTGAACGTCCGTTCGCCCAGCGCTCCCAGCGCAAGAACGATCGCGAGGGCTCCGATGAGCCAGCGCATCCCGGGCCGCCAGGCGAGCGTCACCACGCCGGCGACGATCAGGGCCACGAGCACAAGGCTCGGCGGCTGCCCAGGGGTGCCGTCCCACAGCGGCGGAGCCCCGTCCGACAGCGCGTACCAGACCCCCAGGCGCGTCCCCGCGGTGCCGCGCCACGTCGTCTCGCCGAGCCGGTCGGCGAAGAGCCGCAGCACCCGGTAGCCGGCGAGGAGCCCGACGGCGAGCAGCACGAGCGGTCCCACGGCCGCCACCACGTGCCGCACGGCGCTGCCGCCCTGCCGGTCTGCTCCGCCGGCGCGCCGCCACCGGGCGAGCGCCCGGGACCCCCGGGCTGACGCCGTGGCGGTCCGAGCGATCGCGTAGGGCACGGACAGCAGCCCCAGGACGAGGATGCCGTTGGGCTGGGCGAGCGCGATGCCGGCGCCGCCGACGAGGACGGCGAGGACGATGGACGTGCGCGGCCCGACGACGGCGACGTCGTCCCGTGGCCGGAGCGCGACGACCAAGCACGCGAGCGCGGCCGGCACGAGCGCGTAGGCGAGCGCGTTCGGCCACAGCACCCCCCAGGTGAGCATCCGCGTCGGGAACGCCTGGAATCCTGCCCCCACGACCGGCGCGAGCAGGGCGATGAGCGGGACCCGCGGCGCCGCGGCGCGTGCGAGCGCGGCGAGCCCGGCCGGCCAGATGAGCCCGGCGAGGACGAGGGCGACCGCGTTGTTCGCGACGACGACCGAGTCCGTGGTCGTCAGCGAGGTCAGCGCGTGCCACGCCGCCGGGTAGAAGCTGGGGCCCTGCGCCCACGGCGCGTTGACCAGGCCGACCTGCAGCGAGCTCGCGGTGCCGTGGTCGAGGACCCAGCGGGTCGCGTTGAGGTGGAAGACGGTGTCCCACGTCTGCGGGAAGTACTCGGGTCTGCGCATCCCGACGGCGAGGACGACGGCCGAGGCGAGCCCGCCCACCACGATGCCCACCAGCGGCATCACCGTGAAGTACGGGGTCCGCCCCGGCTCGGGGCCGCCGGACTCCGGCGTGCGCACCGCCCGGACCACCCACCCGGCGGCGAACGCCACCGCGACGAGCACCGCGGTCCCCGCG
>CBINDH010000051.1:0-11897 GCA_966249365.1 uncultured Xylanimonas sp.
GGCGGTTTCGACGGGGCTCAACCCACATCAGGGCGGTTTCGACGGGGCTCAACCCGCCCGTGGTCACGGGCGGTGGACGTCCGGGTCGTCGCGCAGCGCGTCGAGCAGCAACGACACGACGACGTCGGGTCGCTCCAGCGACGGCAGGTGCGCGGCCCACGGCAGCTCCACGTGCTCGGCACCCGGGACGGCTCCGGCGACGTGCCGCGCGACCGTCCGGAAGTGGTCGAGGTCCTTGCCGCCCGAGACCACGAGCGTCGGCACGGCGATCCGCGCAAGGTCGGCGTCGACCGGCACCGGTCGCGGCCCGACGCCGTCCCGTTCCGCGTCCCGGTCGGCGGCGAGCTGGACGGCGAACGCCTGCCGTTGCATCGCCGCGACGGCTTCGCGCACCGAGGCGGAGGCGTCCGGCCCGAGCCACGTGGTGACGTTGAGCCGCACCGCGCCCTCGACGTCGCCCGCCTCCAGCAGGGCCGTCTCGGCGTCGTCGAACGCTCGGAGGTCCGCGGACGGTTCGACGCCGCGCAGCGCCGGGTTGAGCAGGACGAGCTGCCGGACGCGTGACGGGTGCCGCACCGCGAGCTCCATCGCCACCCGCCCGCCGAACGAGGCACCAACCACGGCCGCGTCGTCGATGCCGAGATGGTCGAGGAGGTCGGCGACGTCGTCGGCGTCGGCGTACTCCTCGGGCGGCAGAGGGCTCTGTCCGTAGCCGCGCAGGTCGGGCCGGACGACGCGGAACGCGCGGCCGAGGTGCCCGGCGACGGGGTGCCACATGCGCCGGTCCGCGACCCCGGCGTGGAGCAGGACGACGGCGGGCGCGGGCACGGCGTCAGGGTCGTCGTCGTGCGCGAGCAGCATGCCGCCCAAACTACGGCGCGGCCTCCGGGGCGGCATGCGGGAGCGTGAGCGTGAGGAACACGCTGTGCGGGTCCGGGACGTACGCCGCGAACGGCGGGCACGGCACGAACCCGTGCCGCACGTACAGCCGGCGGGCCGGGGCGAAGTACTCCTCCGCGCCCGTCTCCAGGCTCACCCGGGTGTACCCGCGCCCGGCCGCGACCGCCAGCAGGTGGGTGAGCACCCGGGTGGCGACGCCGCGGCCGCGAGCGCCTGCGGCCGTGCGCATCGACTTGAGCTCGCCGTGCCGCGGGTCGAGCGCCTTGAGCGCACCGCAGCCGAGCAGCCGGCCGGCGCCGTCGCGCGCGGTGACGAACGTGATCTCGGGCGTCGCGAGCGAGGACGGGTCGAGCGCGTGCACCGACTCGGCGGGCGAGGTCGCGTACATGTCGGCGAGGTGTTCCGTCAGGAGCGCGACGACGTCGGCGCGCGTGGGGGAGTCCTCGCGGACGTGGATCGGGTGCACGGGGCGACCGTAGCCCGCGGGTGTTTCCACCCGGTTGCGTCTGGCGGGGACGGCCCGCGTCGGGTTGAGTGTTTTCCGGCCGCACCTCACGCCGGGGCGGCCCGCACGACCCCGCACGTCCACCGACATCACGCAGGGAGCATCGATGCACAATCGCACCATCTCTGCCGTCGCCGCCGCCGCGCTGGCCGCGGTGACGGCGATCGGCGCAGCAGGAGCGGCGAACGCCGCACCCAACGGCCCGACCGTCCCCGTACGGCTGCTGGCCCTCAACGACTTCCACGGCAACCTCGAGCCACCGACAGGGTCGTCGGGGCGCATGGTCGACGAGACCGGCGCCACGGTCGAGGCGGGCGGCGCGGTCTACGTCGCCGCGTGGATGAAGCGGCTCGAGAACGACAACACGCTCAAGGTCGCCCAGGGCGACATCATCGGCGCGTCGCCGCTGGTCAGCGCCGCGTACCACGACGAGCCGTCGCTCGAGTTCCTCGGCAACCTCGGCATCACCGCGTCGGCCGTCGGCAACCACGAGTTCGACGAGGGCTACGCCGAGCTGTCGCGCCTGATCGAGGGCGGTTCGCACCCCGTCGACGGTGACTCGCCGGCCGGCCCGTGGGAGGGCACCGACTTCACCTACCTGGGCGCGAACGTGCTGCTCGACGACGCGACGGCGCTGCCGACGCTGCCTGGCTTCGAGGCGCTCAAGCAGATCCCGCCCAAGCGCCTTCAGGCCCTCGTCGCGGAGTACGGCATCCCCGCGCTGCCGCCCGTGACGGTGCGCAAGATCCACGGGGCGAAGATCGGGTTCATCGGTGCCGTCACCGAGTCGACGCCCACGATCGTCACGGCGTCCGGCATCCAGGGGCTGACGTTCACGTCGGTCGTGGACGCGGCCGCGTTCGGGTCGGCGCTGCTGGACCTCCTCGGCGTCGAGGCGCAGGTCCTCCTCGTCCACGAGGGCGACCAGGTGATCACCGGCCAGTCGCCCGACGTGTGCTCGACGGCCACGAACCCGGACGGCTCGCCCGGCCCGGGGACCTCCATCGCCGCGTCCGTCGACGCGGACATCGACCTGATCCTGGCCGGGCACTCGCACCAGGCGTACGTGTGCCAGGTGACCGACCCGGCGGGCAACCCGCGCATGGCGAGCCAGGGCGGTTCGTTCGGGCGGGTCATCTCGCAGGCCGACTTTCAGGTCGACCGTCGCACCGGCGACGTGGTGCGCTCGTCCGTGACGATCGACAACCACGTCGTCACCCGCGACATCGCGCCGGACCCGGAGACGGTCGAGTTCGTCGAGCTCTGGAAGGCGCGCGTGGCGGCCGTCGCGAACCGCGAGATCGGGTTCCTGTCCGCACCGCTGACCCGGGCCGCGCCGACGGCCACCGGTGAGACGGCGCTCGGCGACGTCATCGCCGACGCCCAGCTGTGGGCCACGCAGGCCGAGGGCGGGGCGCAGATCGCGCTCATGAACCCAGGCGGCGTGCGCACCGACCTGGACGCCGGGCCGGTCACGTACGGGGAGGCGTTCGCGGTGCAGCCGTTCAGCAACCTCATGCAGGTCATCCCGCTGACCGGTGCCCAGCTCGACGCGCTGCTCGAGCAGCAGTGGACGGCGGCACGCACCGCGGTGCTGCAGCCGTCGGCGACGCTGCGCTACACGTACACCCCGGCGAACGCGTTCGGGGACAAGGTCTCGAACATCACGATCGACGGGGTGCCGTTGGACCCGACGGCGACGTACCGCGTCGCGGCGAACAACTTCCTGGTCGGTGGTGGTGACGGGTTCACCGTCTTCACGGAGCCGGACCGCTCGCTGATCTGGAGCGGCCCGATCGACCTCGACGCGTTCACCGCGTACCTGACGGCCAACTCGCCGATCGACCCGCCGGTCCTGGACCGCATCACCCTGGGCTGAGACGGACCCGTGCCCGCCCGCCGCACATGCCCTGCTGGCTGCGCGAGTGCGGCTCTGGCACGCTGGCGAGGGTGACCACTTCCGAGACGCGCGTCGTCGACGCCCGAGGACTGCGCATCTCCTACCGGATCGCCGGCGACCCGTCCGCGCCGGCGCTGCTCCTGCTGCACGGGCTCGGGGAGAGCTCGGCGAGCTGGGAGCCGCTGCTCGTGCCGCTCTCCGGGCTCGGGTTCTGCGTCCTGGCTCCCGACGCGCGCGGGCACGGTGAGACGGACCGCCCGGGCGAGTACTCGATGGAGTCGATGCGCGACGACGCCGTCGCGTTCCTGGACGCGCTGGGCGTCGAGGCGGCGACCGTCGTCGGGCACTCGATGGGTGCCGTCGTCGCCGCGCTCGTCGCGGTCGCCGTGCCTTCACGGGTGCGTCGGCTCGTCCTCGAGGACGCGGTGCCGGAACGGCCCGGTGGCCGGGTGTACCCGCCGGCCGACGAGCCCGGCCACCCGGTGCCGTTCGACTGGCCGGTCGTCAACGCGGTCCGGGCGCAGCGCTCGGACCCGGACCCCGCCTGGTTCCCCGCGGCCGCCCGGATCGCCGTCCCCACGCTCGTGATCGCCGGCGGTCCGACCTCCAGGACGCCGCAGGGCGGGCTGCACGACCTGGTCGACGCGATGCCGGACGCGCGCCTCGTCGAGATCCCGGTCGGGCACATGGTCCACGACGTCGCGCCGGAGCGGTGGCTCGCGACGGTCACGGAGTTCCTGCGGTGAGTCCCCTGGACGACGCCGACCGCCTGCGCGAGCTCGCCCTGCTGCGGCGCGTGCGCGACCGGATGGACCGCGAGTACGCGCTGCCGCTCGACGTCGAGGCGCTCGCCCGCGGCGTGCACCTGTCGGCCGGGCACCTGAGCCGCCAGTTCAAGGCCGCGTACGGCGAGTCGCCCTACGAGTACCTCATGACGCGCCGGGTGGAGCGTGCGATGGCGCTGCTGCGGCGCGGCGACCTGACCGTCACCGAGGTGTGCTTCGCCGTCGGGTTCCACTCGCTGGGGACGTTCTCGACGCGGTTCAGCGAGCTCGTCGGGATGGCGCCGAGCGTCTACCGGGACCGGGCCGCGCACGACGCGAAGGGTCTGCCGACGTGCGTGGTCAAGGCCGCCACCCGGCCGCTGCGCCGGGCGGGCGGGGAGCCGGTGCGCATCGAGCCGACCGACCCGGGCGCCGGCTGAGTTCCCTCGCGGGGTTTGACGACAACTGGTCAGGATCGGAGAAGCCAGGGGAGCGGTGCCCGCCGTAGGTTGGCGGGCATGGACATCTACAACACCTTCCTCCCGCACACCGACCCCGACGCCTCGCTCGCGTTCTACCGCGACGTGCTGGGTTTCGAGGTCCGTCTCGACGTCGGCCAGGGCACCATGCGCTGGATCACCGTCGCACCGAAGGGCTCTGCGACCGGCATCGTGCTGCACCCGCCGTTCGCGGACCCGGGCATCACCGAGGACGAGCGCCGGACCATCTCGGAGATGATGGCCAAGGGCACGTTCGCCACCATCGTCCTGTCGACGCCGACGCTCGACGAGGACTTCGACCGGATCGCGGCCCTGGGCGCCGAGGTGGTCCAGGAGCCGACGGACCAGCCGTACGGGCTGCGCGACGCGGCGTTCCGCGACCCGGCGGGCAACCAGGTCCGCCTCAACCAGGCGGCCTGAGCGCGTGGCTGCACCTCGTGACGTCGCGACCCGCGTCGCCGACACGCGCGCCCTGCTCAAGGCGCCGGCCGTCGACGCGTGGGTCGCGACGTCGTCCCCGCTGGACGGCCCGTACCTGGTCCCGCTGACCCCGGCGTGGCTCGACGACGACCGCGTGCTGCTGGCGACGGCCCGAGCGTCGCGCACCGTCCGCAACCTGGAGGCGACCCAGGCGGCGCGCCTGGCATACGGTCGTCGACGTCCCCGACGACGCGGCGCTCGGGGAGGCGTACGCCGCGCAGGCGGACTGGGACCCGCGCGGCAGCACCGGGTACGTGTTCGTCGTCCTGCGCCCGCACCGGGTCCAGGCGTGGCGCAGCGAGGCGGAGACCGCCGGCCGGACCGTGATGCGCGGCGGCGAGTGGCTCGCCGCCGCCCCGTCCTGACCGGCGCGTGCCCGCCGTCGTGGCTAGCGTTGCCACGCACCCCTCCTGACCCGCCCGCCACGAGCCGTAGGAGCACCCATGACCACCGCCGCCGACAGCCATGACCTCATCCGGGTGCGCGGCGCCCGGGAGAACAACCTCAAGGACGTCTCCGTCGAACTGCCGAAGCGGCGCCTGACCGTGTTCACGGGCGTGTCCGGCTCGGGGAAGAGCTCGCTCGTGTTCGACACGATCGCCGCGGAGTCGCGGCGGCTGATCAACGAGACGTACTCGACGTTCCTGCAGACGTACATGCCGTCGACGGGCCGTCCCGACGTCGACCTGCTCGAGGGGCTGACGACGGCGATCGTCGTCGACCAGGAGCGACTGGGCGCGAACCCGCGCTCGACGGTCGGCACGGTGACGGACGCGCACGCGATGCTGCGGCTGCTGTACTCGAAGGTCGGCGAGCCGTACGTCGGCCCGCCGACGGCGTTCTCGTTCAACGTCCCCACGTCGACCGTGTCCGGGATGATGGCGATCGAGAAGTCCGGCCACACGGAGAAGACGGCCGTCAAGGACCGCGTCTACCTCGGCGGGATGTGCCCCAGGTGCGAGGGCCGCGGCGAGGTGTCCGACCTGGACCTGTCCGCGATCGTCGACGAGACGAAGTCCCTCAACGAGGGTGCGATCCTCGTGCCCGGGTACACGGCCGACGGGTGGATGGTCAAGGCGTTCGCCGAGTCCGGGTTCTTCGACCCGACCAAGCCGATCAAGCGGTTCACGGCCCGCGAGCGTGACGATCTGCTGTACAAGACGCCGACGAAGGTCAAGGTCGCCGGCATCAACATGACGTACGAGGGCCTGATCCCGAAGCTGCAGAAGTCGATCTTCTCGAAGGACCCGGACGCGATGCAGCCGCACATCCGCGCGTTCGCGGAGCGCGCGGCGACGTTCGGGACGTGCCCCGAGTGCGACGGCACCCGCCTGTCCGCAGGGCCGCGCGCGTGCAAGATCGCCGGGAAGTCGATCGCAGACGTCGCACAGATGCAGGTCAGCGACCTGTACGAGTGGCTCGGCGGCCTCGACCTGCCGGCCGCGGGTCCGCTGCTCGACACGCTGCGGGCCACCCTCGGCTCGTTCGTCGACCTCGGACTCGGCTACCTGTCCCTGGACCGGGCGTCCGGGTCGCTGAGCGGGGGAGAGGCGCAGCGGATCAAGCTGCTCCGCCACCTCGGCTCCGCCCTGACCGACGTCACGTACGTGTTCGACGAACCGTCGATCGGGCTGCACCCGCACGACATCCAGCGCATGAACACGCTCCTCCTCCAGCTGCGCGACAAGGGCAACACCGTGCTCGTCATCGAGCACAAGCCCGAGACGATCGCGATCGGCGACCACGTCGTCGACATGGGTCCCGGTGCCGGCACCGCCGGCGGCGAGATCGTCTTCGAGGGCACCCTCGCCGGGCTGCGGTCCAGCGGAACGCTGACGGGCAAGCACCTGGACGACCGCGCACGCCTCAAGACCGAGGTGCGCACCGCCCGCGGCGCGATCGAGATCCGCGGCGCGTCGACGCACAACCTCAAGAACGTCGACGTCGACATCCCCCTCGGCGTCCTCACCGTCGTCACGGGCGTCGCCGGCTCCGGCAAGAGCTCCCTGATCCACGGGTCGCTCGCCAAGCGCGACGACGTCGTCGTCATCGACCAGAGCGCGATCCGCGGCTCACGCCGCTCCAACCCCGCCACCTACACCGGCCTGCTCGAACCGATCCGCAAGGCGTTCGCGAAGGCCAACGGCGTCAAGCCCGCCCTGTTCAGCGCCAACAGCGAAGGCGCGTGCCCCACCTGCAAGGGCAACGGCGTCATCTACACCGAGCTCGGCTTCATGGACACCGTCACCACGCCCTGCGAGGACTGCGGCGGCAAGCGGTTCATGGCGTCCGTCCTCGAGTACCAGCTCGGCGGCAAGGACATCTCCGAGGTCCTGTCGATGCCCGTCGCCGACGCCGAGGACTTCTTCGCCAAGGATGGACCCGCCCCGCTGCCCGCAGCCCACACCATCCTCGACCGCCTCGTCGACGTCGGCCTCGGCTACGTCAACCTCGGCCAGCCGCTCACCACCCTGTCCGGGGGAGAGCGGCAACGCATCAAGCTCGCCAGCCAGATGGGGGAGAAGGGCGGCACCTACGTCCTCGACGAACCCACCACCGGACTCCACCTCGCCGACGTCGAGAACCTCCTCGCACTGCTCGACCGGCTCGTCGACTCCGGCCGCACCGTCGTCGTCATCGAGCACCACCAAGCCGTCATGGCGCACGCCGACTGGATCATCGACCTCGGCCCCGGCGCCGGGCACGACGGCGGACGCGTCGTCTTCGAAGGCACACCCGCCGACCTCGTCGCCCAGCACAAGACACTCACCGGGCAACACCTCGCCGAGTACGTCGCCGACTGACACACCCGTCCGCGATGATCCGGGCATGACCTGGTTCTCCCGCCTCACCGGCTTCACCGAGCTGCCCTACGAACAGACACAGGCACTCCTGACCACCCCCACCGACGGCGTGCTCCGCTCCACCGTCAACGGCCGCGAGTACCAGGTCGGCATGTTCACCATGGCCTCGCTCGCACAGCTCCGCGCCGACGCCGCCACCACCGGTCCCTCGCAGCACCCGACGACCGTCCGCATCGTGCGCGGCGACGTCGGACGCCTCCACGCCGACCCCGAGTACGCCGGCGCACTCTTCCAGGTCGCCTCCCAGTTCAACGCCCTCGAGATGACAAGCCCCCACATCACCCCCGACGACGGCGTCACCCGCTACCAGCACGACCCCACCCAAGGCCCCGCCTGCGCCATCGCCGCCGGCGCCGCAACCCTCTACCGCAACTACCTCGTCCCCGTCGACGGCCGACCCGGCCAACGCGCCCACCGCCAGCTCGACGGGCTCGCCGACCTCGGCCCCGAGCTCAGCGACCGCACCGGCCTGCCCATTCCCGACCTCTGGGAATGGTCCAACGGGTACGCCCTTGTCACCCCCACGGGACGCACCGCCATCGCCCGCCACCTCGCCCACCTCGACGACACCGGACGCGAGGCGCTCGCGGGCCTCCTGCGCATCGGGATCCACGCCGACGTCGAGGTGACGGGCGGCGGGGCCGACCCGGGCCAGCTCGTCAGCCAGGCGTTCTGCAGCGCCCTGCCGGTGAGCTACGGCGGGGGAGACCCGTCCACGTGGGAGCCGTTCGCCCGGCTCGTCCTGGACGCCGCGTACGAGGCGACGCTCCTGCAGGGCGTCATCAACGCGCGCCGCGGCGGGTCCCCGATCGTCGCGCTCACCCTGCTCGGCGGGGGAGCGTTCGGCAACGAGCAGACGTGGATCCTCGACGCCCTGACCCGCGCGCTGACCCGCACCCCGGTCGGGCTCGACGTCCGCGTCGTATGCTACGGGGCGCCCAGCCCGGAGCTCGAACGCCTCGTCGCCGACTGACGGGCGACGATCCCGCGCCCTCCGCAATCACGCTGCACGGACCAGGAACCCGCTGCCATGCTGCACCCATGCCCGCCGTGCTCATCGAAGTCCGTCGCCCCTGCACCGACGAGGAGGCGACCCGCCTCATCGACGCCGTCCACGCAGCCCTCCTCGCCGCGTTCCGCATCCCCGAGCACGACCGCAACATCCGCGTCATCACCCACGAACCGAGCCGCTTCGCGTACTCACCCCGGCTCGAGCAGCCCGAGCTGTTCACCCTCGTGACCATCGACTGCTTCGCCGGCCGCTCCCTGCAGGCCAAGCGCGACCTCTACGAGGGCACCGTGACCCGCCTCGAAGCGCTCGGCACGCCCCGCGACCACGTCCTGACCACCCTGCGCGAGAGCGCTGCCGAGAACTGGGGTGTCGCCGGCGGCCAGGCCGCGTGCGACGTCGACCTCGGCTACACGATCACCGTGTGAGGAAGCCGCGATGTCACTTAGCATTGACATTTTGCCGGATGTTATTTAGCGTTGACATCTGTACAGATGTCACCGACCGCAGACACGGGGGAGCCATGATCATCGCCAACGCCCACCAGCTCGGCGCCCTGCTCCGCCAGACCCGCAAAGACCGCGGAATGACCCAGGCGGCGCTCGCAGCCGCGGCGGGAGTCTCGCGCCAGTGGGTCATCGCGGCCGAGGGGGGCTCTCCGGCCGCGCAGCTGGACCTGACCCTCGACGTGCTGCGCGCCGCCGGACTGGTCGTCGACGTCGTCCCGGACGAGCCCGACGACGCCATCGACCGCGTCCTGGGCAGCGCACGTGACTGAGCGCCTCGACGTCTGGCTCGACGGCCGGCTCGCGGGCACGCTCGAACGGACCCGCGGCGGCGCCGTGAGCTTCGCCTACACGGCGTCCTACCAGGCGCTGCGCGCCGCACCGTCGCTCTCGGTCAGCATCCCGCGGCAGACGACATCCCACGGGCCCGAGGTGACGGAGCCGTGGATCGACAACCTGCTGCCCGACAGCGACACCGTCCGCGCCCGCTGGGCGGCACAGTTCGGGGAACGACGCCCGACCGCGTTCACCCTGCTGCGCCACATGGGTGCCGACTGCGCCGGCGCCGTGCAGATCCTCCCCGAAGGTCAGGCGCCCGCCGACGGCGTGGGCCGCCGGACGCTGACCGAGCGCGAGATCGCCGACCACCTGCGCGAGTTGCGCCGCGACGACGCGTCATGGGCGTTCGCGCGGCACGGCGGGAGGTTCTCGCTCGGCGGTCAGCAGGGCAAGTTCGCGCTCGCACGCGCGTCCGACGGCACCTGGCACCAGCCGACCGGGCGCGGGGCGAGCACGCACATCGTCAAGATCGGCGTCGGCGGCCTTCCGCGGTCCGACGCCGCCGAGCTCGTCACGATGCGCGTCGCCCGCCGGCTCGGGCTCACCGTGGCGCGCGTGGAGGCGGCGTGGTTCGAGGACCAGCCAGCGGTCGTCGTCGAACGGTTCGACCGGCTCACCGAGCCCGGGGGAGCGGTCCGCAGGCTCCACCAGGAGGACCTGTGCCAGGCGCTCGGGCTGTGGCGCTCGGCCAAGTACGAGTCCGACGGCGGCCCCGGGGTGGGAGACCTCGCCGACCTGATCACGGGTGCCGTCGACCGGCGGGACCTCAGCGGCGCGCGAGAGGCGTTCGCCCGGGCTGTCGCGTTCGCCTGGGTCACCGCCGGCACGGACGCGCACGCCAAGAACTACGCGCTGCTCCATGTCGGGTCGCGCACCGTCCTGGCTCCGCTCTACGACCTGATGAGCGCGGCCCTGGTGCTGCCGCCGGACGAGGTGTGGCACGCGGGGCGGCTCGCCATGCGGCTCGGCGGCGAGTACCGGCTGCGCGGCATCGCGGGGCGTCACCTCGACCGCACGGCGCTGCGTCTCGGTGTCGACGTCGAGTGGTTCCGCGACGTCGCGGCCGAGCAGGCGGCGGCATTCGCCGACGCCGTGAGCGATGTCGTCGTGCGCGAGCGCCGGCTGATCGACGGTCCGACGGCGCAGGCGTTCGTCGATGGAGCGGCACGCCGCGCGGCCGACGCGGCGCGGGTGCTGAGGTCGGGAGGCCCGACGGCGGGCGCAGCGACGACTCCGGCCGACGCCGTCTGGGTCGAGGGGCACGTGCGCGCGGGGCGCGCCGTCGACGGGCACTGGCGCAGCCGGCCGGGCCGCACGTAGCCCGGCGCGCGGGCGCGGCCGTGGTGCGGATGGGCGGGTGCGAGCCCTCAGCCAGGTTCGCAGACGTAGAGCTGGAGCGCCGCGTCTGCGGTCAGGGGTGCACCGGTCCAGTCGCCGTAGCGTTCGACGACCCGGAGGCCGCCGAGCGAGAGCAGCAGCGGCAGCTCCTGGGGGAAGATGCTTCTGATCTCAAGCGGAGCGACGACGAAGTCTGCGTCGGAATCGGTCGAGAAGTACCACGTCCCGCGAGTGACCTGCGCGACGGGGTCGTAGGTCTCCGCGACCTCGACATGGACCTCGCCACGATCGGGATCCACGAACGACAACGCGTCGCGCCTGCGTCGAACGCCGTCGGCCTGGGCAAGCAGGCGGACGCTCGGGATGAACACGTCGAAGATGAACCGCGCTCCGGGAGCCAGGTGCCTTCGCACCGACCGGAAGCAGTCGACCACGTCCTCCGCCTCGTGCAGATGGAGCAACGAGTTGGCGGTGATGAACACGAGGTCGAAGGACCGGCCGAGGTCGAACTCGCGCATGTCACCCTGAACCCACTCCACCTCCACGCCGAGCTCCGTCGCCTTGCGCCGAGCCTCGGCAAGCATCTCCGGCGCGAGCTCCAGGCCCGTGCACGGATGCCCGTCGGACGCGAGCGGGATCAGTTTGCTTCCGGTGCCGCACCCGAGCTCCAACACGCTCCCGACCAGCGGGTCGGCCGCGGCCCTGTAGAAGTCCACGGCCGGGCTGTTCCCGGGAAACAACCGGTCGTACAGCTTGGCATCCGAGTAGAAGTGCTGGTTCATGCGGCGCACC
>CBINDH010000052.1:0-11858 GCA_966249365.1 uncultured Xylanimonas sp.
GTTGCCGAAGATCGTGCTGTAGCCGGACTGGCTCTTGAAGCCGGGGACCGCGGTCTGCAGCTGGTGGCCGAGCTCTTCCCAGATCGTCCACGGCGCGTACTGGTTCGCGTTGAGCAGCGAGGCGGGCAGCGCGAAGCTGCGGCCGTCGTCGTGGCTGGCGCGGTGCGCCTCGAGGAGCAGCGCGGCGACGTGCTTGCAGTCGGCCTGGACGGGGCAGGTGCACGACGAGTCGTCGATGTTCAGGCGTGCACCGGTGCGCCGGAACCAGACCGAGGCGCGGTACGTCGGGACGCTGCCACGCACCGTGCCCTCGAGCCGCAGCGTCGCAGGGTCCCAGTCCATCGACAGGACCCGCCCCTGGTCGCGGTAGGCCGCGCCGCGCGCGAACGCGCCCGGGCCCACGTATCCCGCGATCGTGCCCGGTTCGGGCGGGGTCAGGGCGGGAAGCACCCGGCGATGATGGCACGCGGGTCTGACGCCCGCCGCGGCGTCAGACGACGACGAGCGGGTCCGGGCTGCTGAGCAGACCGCTGTCGCCCCGGCCGGTGTCCAGGCACCCGTCTCCGCACCCGTCCGCGCACGCGTCGATCACGGCCGGACGATAGCGGACGCGTGGCCGGTGCGGGCGATGTCTCAGCGGTGGTGGCGGGGCACCCTAGCCGCACCCTGTGATCCATGTCACGCGAAGTCTCACCATGCGGGAGATCCGCGCGCATTCGCGTCTCAGCGTTGCCTTGCCGTGACCGCCTCTGCTTCGGTGGAAATTGCCCGCATGTACCGACGAGAGGAGCTCAGAGTGCTCACCGTGACCGACAGCGCCCGGGCGGCGGTCGAGGACCTGGCCCAGCAGGCCGGCGTCCCCAGCGAAGGTGGTCTGCGGATCGCCCAGTCCGCGGGGCAGCCCGGGAACTTCGAGCTGGCGCTCGTTCCCGCTCCGCAGCCCGACGACCAGGTGGTCGACGAGTCGGGAGCCACGCACGTGTTCGTCGAGAAGGAGGCCGTGGACGCTCTGGACGCGCTCACCCTCGACACCGACCCGGCCGCGCAGGGGCCGGGGTTCGTGCTCACGCCGCAGGCTTGAGACACCGCGCGACGGCCGCCGCCTTCCTTCCGGGAGGCGGCGGCCGTCGTCCGTCATCCGACCGGCCCGACGATCCACCACGCCCCGAGCGCGAGCGCTCCAACGGTGACCACGAGGAACACACCCACCCAGAACAGCCCGGGCAGCCCCGTGAGGCGCGCGAGCTGGTCGGCGTCCGACTGCCGGGCCCGGCGCCGGAACCGCTGGGCCTGGAGCTCGAGCACGGGCCGCACGGACCCGAGCAGCAGGAACCATGTCACCGCGTACGCGACGGCCGACTGCACGGGCTCGTCGAGGAACCACGACACGAGCACCAGGCCGACGCCGGCGACGAGCACCGACCACAGCCCGAACAGGTTGCGGATCTTGAGCAGCAGCAGCGCGAGCAGCAGCACGAGCAGCCACAGCAGCCCGACGGCGTACCCCGCGCGGAGCAGCCACGCAGAGCCCAGGCCGACCAGACCTGGGCCGACGTACCCGGCGAACGCCGTCGCGATCATGCCGAACCCGCGGGGCTTGCCGGCCGAGATCGTCAGCCCCGAGGTGTCCGAGTGCAGCCGGATGGCGTCCAGCCGGCGGCCCGTGAGGGTCGCGACGGTGGCGTGCGCGCCCTCGTGCGCGATGGTGATGACGTGCCGCGCGACCCGCCACACGGGGGTGACGACGACGACGGAGAGCGCGACGAGCGCCATCGCGAGCACCAGGGGCTGGTCGGGCGGGGGCACTGGAGTGGTGGCCGCCTGCCAGATGCGGGCGAGGACGTCGCCGATGCTGTCGAAGCTCACGGCGCTCATGCAACCACGACCGCGTGAGAGACTGGGAGCCTTGCGCGTCGTCACTCCGCCGTCTCCGACGGCGGCGGCGCCCGACGTCGTGGTGACCGGTGAACGCTCCCGGGTCTCGCGCGGCGACCTTCGCCCCGAAAGGCACCATGAACTTCTCTGACCTCGGTCTGCCCACGCCTGTCGTCGCCTCCCTCGCGGAGCGCGGCATCACCTCCCCGTTCCCGATCCAGGCGGCGTCGCTGCCGGACTCGCTCGCCGGCCGCGACGTGCTCGGCCGCGGCCGGACCGGCTCCGGCAAGACGGTCGCGTTCGCGCTGCCGGTCGTCACCCGCCTCGCGGGCGGCCGCCGCACGCCCCGCCGTCCGCGCGCGCTGATCCTCGCCCCGACGCGCGAGCTCGCCCTGCAGATCGACGCCACGACCGCCCCGCTCGCCCAGGCGATGGGCCTGCGCACGACGGTCGTGTTCGGCGGCGTCGCGCAGTCCCGCCAGGTCGCGGCGCTCGACGCGGGCGTCGACATCCTCATCGCCTGCCCGGGCCGCCTCGAGGACCTGCTCTCGCAGAGGCTCCTCACGCTCGACGGCATCGAGATCACCGTGCTCGACGAGGCCGACCACATGGCCGACCTCGGCTTCCTCCCAGGCGTCAAGCGCCTCATGGACAAGACCCCGAAGCAGGGTCAGCGCCTGCTGTTCTCCGCGACGCTCGACAACGGCGTCGACGTGCTGGTCAAGCGCTACCTGCACCACCCCGTCACGCACTCCGTGGACGAGGCCGCCGCGCCGCCGCCGCAGATGACGCACCACGTGCTCGCCGTCGCGGACGCGGGGGCCAAGCGCGAGGTCGTGCGGCAGCTCGCCGCCGGCGTCGAGCGCCGCATCCTGTTCACGCGCACCAAGCACCAGGCCAAGAAGCTGGCCCGTCAGCTCACGCTCGACGGCGTCCCCGCGGTCGACCTGCACGGCAACCTGGGCCAGGGCGCGCGCGAGCGTAACCTCGCCGCGTTCCACTCGGGCGACGTCAAGGTGCTCGTCGCGACCGACATCGCCGCGCGCGGCATCCACGTCGACGACGTCGAGCTCGTCGTCCACGTCGACCCCCCGGCCGAGCACAAGGCGTACCTGCACCGCTCCGGCCGGACGGCCCGCGCGGGCTCGGGCGGCGACGTCGTGACGATCATGCTGCCGGAGCAGCGTGGCGACGTCGCAGACCTGACGCGCAAGGCCAAGATCACCGCGCAGCCGCGCAAGGTCACCCCCGGCGACGCCGTCGTGGCGGCCCTCGTCGGTCAGGCGGCCGCGCCGGTCGTCACTCCGGAGATCCGCCAGGCGAAGGCCCGGGCCGAGGCGACGCGCGCGGCCCAGGCGCGTGCGCGGGCGGCGAAGGAGCAGCCCTCGCGCACGCCGGCGCAGCCCGCCGCCGCGCCGCAGCGTGCCGCCGAGACCGACCGGGCGGACCGCGGCGGCTCGCGGTCCGGCAGCCGGGGCCGGGGCCGCGGCGGGTCGTCGACCGGGCAGGGCCGCGGCGCGTCGTCGACCGGGCAGGGCCGCGGGCAGACCGCGCCGTCGGGCCAGGGTCGTCGTCGTCGGACGGCAGGCCGCCCGCAGGGCGCACCGACCCCCACCCGGCACACGGCTGGCTGACGGACGAGATCCGCTCGACGACTCGCACCGGGGCCGGAAGCGAGTCATCGAGCGGATCTCGACGGCGGGCGCCCGGCGGGAACAGGTCCGGCTCGGGTGGGGTTGCCCGTGGCGGAGGTGCCAGATGAGCAAGTACGAGGTCATCAAGACCGACGAGCAGTGGCAGGCGGAGCTGGACCCGGCGGAGTACGCGGTCCTGCGCCAGGCGGGCACGGAGCGCGCGTGGACGGGGGAGCTGCTCGACGAGAAGCGCGTCGGCGTGTACCGCTGTCGCGCGTGCGGCAACGAGCTGTTCCGCAGCGAGACGAAGTTCGACTCGCACTGCGGCTGGCCGAGCTTCTACAGCCCGCTCGCGGGTGACCGGGTCGAGCTGCTGGAGGACCGCAGCCACGGCATGGTCCGCACCGAGGTACGGTGCGCGCGGTGCGGCAGCCACCTGGGGCACGTGTTCGACGACGCCCCGCAGACGCCCACCGGCGACCGGTTCTGCATGAACTCTGTCAGCCTGACGTTCGAGGCCGCTCAGCCCTGAGGGTGGCTGTCACGCCACCTCAGCCACGAGTCCGAGTAGCGCCGGAGCAGGGTGGCGAGCTGTGCGACGTCGGCCGGGTCCCACGCGTCGAGCGCCTGGCGGAGCGCGTCGAGGCGCCCCTCGCGGGCGGCGGCAAGGCGCGCCTCGCCGTCGGCCGTGAGCGTGATGAGCTGGCCGCGCGTGTCGTCGGGGTCCACCTCGCGGTGGATGAGCCCGATGTCTGCGAGCCGCGAGAGCTGGCGGGACACCGTCGCGCGGCCGACGCCGAAGTGTGCGGCGAGGTCGGAGCCGCGGGTGCGCGGGTGCTGGGCGATGTGCGCGAGCAGGGGGTAGGCGCTGGCGTCGAGCTCGGGGTGCACCCGGAGCGCGGTCTGTGCCGCGCTCGAGACGGCGCGGCGGATCAGCGTGCGCAGCTCGAGCTCGAGCTCGCCTACGGGGTCGGTGGCCGGGTCGGGCGTCGGCGCAGCGTGCGTCATGCGCTCATCATGTCGCCTGAGCAGGCCCGTCGGTAGGGCACGGAGCGCGGACGGCCCGACGGTGAGACGCCCCGGGAAGGGGCGCCCCGCCGTCGGGCCGTCTGCGTCGGGCCGGCCGTCAGCGTGTGGTGCCGGCGCTGGCGAGCTCCTCGTCCGCGGGCTCGCCCTCGGTGGCGACGGCGTCGGGGCCGTCGGCGTGCGCCATCTCCTCGAGCGCGACCTCGATGCCCGACCGGGTGCCCAGCGGGATCTCCTTGAGCAGGAGCACGCAGATCAGGGCGATGACGGCCATCGGCACGGCGATGAGGAAGATCTCGGCGATGCCGTCGGCGTACGCGTCCTTGACGACGTTCGCGATCGGTGCGGGCAGGTCGGCGATGTTCGGGACCGTGCCGCCGAGGCCCATGGCGTCGGTCGGGACGCCGAGCTGCGAGAGCCCGTGCACGATGTCCTTCTTGACCGTGCTGGCGAGCACCGCGCCGAGCGCGGAGACGCCCACGGCCCCGCCGAGCGACCGGAAGAACGCGACCGCCGAGGTGCCCGAGCCCATGTCCTCCAGGGCGAGCGTGTTCTGGACGGCCAGGACGAGGTTCTGCATGAGCGCGCCGACCGACAGGCCGTTCGCGAACAGGTAGACGCCCAGCAGCACGAGGCTGGTGTGCGCGTCGATGGTGGACATGCCGACCAGCGACCCGATGAACAGGACCGCGCCGCCGACCATGATGGCCTTGTAGCGGCCGGTCCGGGAGATGATCCGGCCGAGCACGATGCCGGCGAGCATGGTGCCGACGACCATCGGGGTGGTCAGCAGGCCGGACTGCGTCGGGGTCATGCCGCGCGACGTCTGCAGGTACTGGGCCAGGAACACCGCGGTGCCGAACATGGCGACGCCGACCGAGATCGAGCCGATGACGGCGAGGACGAACGTGCGGTTGCCGAACAGGTGCAGCGGGATGATCGGCTCGTCGACGGCGCGCTCGACGAGCACGAACGCGACGAGGGCGGCGATCGCGCCGCCGACCATGGCGTACGTCTGCCAGGACAGCCAGGCGTAGTTGCCGGAGGCGGCGAAGGTCACCCACACCAGCAGGAGCGAGACGCTGACGGTGATGAGGGCGGCACCCCAGTAGTCGATCTTGGCGGCGCGGTTCGGGCGCTGCGGGAGGTGCAGCGTCTTCTGGAGCACGACGATCGCGAGGATCGCGAACGGGATGCCGACGAAGAAGTTCCAGCGCCAGCCGAGCGCGGAGTCGGTGATGACCCCGCCGAGCAGCGGTGCGCCGACCTGGGCGACGGCCATGACGCCGCCGATGAGGCCCATGTACCTGCCGCGCTCGCGCGGCGAGACGATGTCGGCGACGAGGATCGTCGCGAGCGCCATGAGGCCGCCCGCGCCCAGGCCCTGGGCGGCGCGGAACGTGATGAGCATCCCGATGGTCTGGGAGAAGCCGGCGGCCGCGGCCGACAGCACGGTGATGACGAGCGCGATCTGCACGAGCAGCTTGCGGCCGAACAGGTCGGCGAACTTGCCCCACAGCGGGGTGGAGACGGTCTGGGCCAGCAGCGTGGCGGTGACGACCCAGGTGTAGGAGCTCTGGGAGCCCTTGAGGTCGGCGACGATGAGCGGCATCGACGTGGACGTGATGGTCGCCGCGAGGAGCGCGACGAACATGCCGAGGATGATGCCGGAGAGGGCCTCGAGGGTCTCCCGGCGTGTCATCACTGCGGCGCCGTGCTCCGGCGTCGGGGTGGTGGTGGTCATCAGTGCGTGCCCTCTTCGTGGTGGTGGCTCAGGTCGCGGCTGGCGCTGATCGCGGCGGCGACCCGGCGGATGTGGTCTGTGGCGTCGGCGATCTCCGTGCGGGTCCAGCCGGTGAAGGTCTCGTCGAGCAGCTCGGTGAACTGCGCGGTGAGCCGGTCCGCGAGGGCGTGGCCCTCGGTCGTGAGATCCAGGACGCGTGCGCGGCGGTCCTCGGTGTCGACGGTGCGGCGGACGTACCCGGCGTCGACGAGCTGGGCGACGTGCCGGCTCGCGACCGAGACGTCGACGCGCAGCTTGGTCGCGACGTCGGTGAGCTGCACCGGCCCGCACGCGGCGAGCAGGCGGATGACTCCGACCCCGGCGCGGGGCCAGTCCAGTCGGCGAGCCAGCCGGGCGAACGCGTCGCGCTGGGCGCGAGCGAGCTCCTCCAGGGCGGAGTAGAGCGTCTCTGCGAGGGGTGGCTGGGCGACCGGAGCGACGGACTCGTGGATGGTCACGGACTCTCCTTGGTTGCTGCATGCAACTATAAGCCGAATGGTTGCATCGAGCAACTATGAAGGATGCAACTGTGGCGAGGGAGACACTGGAGGCATGAGCGAAGCCCGATTCCGCCGTCCTGCCCGCCTCGACCCGCACGACGCCGAGGCGTTGCTGGGGGAGCGGGACCCCGCGCTGCGCGACGAGGTCGCCCACACCACGGCGCGCGCCCTCGTGCATCGCGCCCGCGCGGCCGAGGACCCGGAGGTCGTCGCGCGTCTCGTGCGGCTCGTCGAGACCGAGGGGCTGGACGCCGTCGCGGCGCTGTGGGCCGACGCCACGCCGGTGACGCTCCCGGGCGCGCTCTGGCGGCTCTACGTGCTGCGCGAGTGGGTGCGCCGGGACCCGCAGACCGTCGCCCTGCGCTACCGCCTCGGCGTCGGCGCCGCGCCCGTGCACGAGGCCGTGGCGGGCGTGCCCTCGGCACCCGAGCCCGAGGACCTGCGCACCCTCGCCGATGCCGTCCTGTCGGGCGTCTACTCCGGCGACCTCGCCGTCGCGCTCGAGCGGGCCGCGTCGTTCTGCCGCATCCTCGCCACCGGCGCCGCCTTCGACGCCGACGCGCGCGAGGTCGCCGACCCGGACGGCGCCGACCGGCTCACCCGCGGCGGTGCCGACCTGCAGCGCACGGCCGGGGAGCTGGAGCGGGCCGCCCGCCAGTGGCGCGCCGGGACGCTGGACTGACCAGCCGGTTCATCCCACGCGGGATGCCTGGACTACACTGCTCGGGCGGCGTCGGGCCGTGGTAGCCCCGGGCTCCATCTTCAGCCGCTTCGAGCGGCCGCGCGCCGAGAGGCGCTCCCGGTCCGGCGTCGCACACGACCGTCACCGAGATGATGTCAGACCGTCAGGTGCCACCCCGCGTCACATGTGGTTGGTTCCCGGCGTGTGCCTCTACTCTTGGTGGCACATCCTGCCTCGCACCTTGGAGCCCTGACGTGCGCCTGCGCCTCACCCCGCGCGACACCACCTTCTTCGATCTGTTCACGGATCTTGCCGGCCACGTCGTCACCGGAACCGGCCTGCTGGCCGAGCTCCTCGGTGCCGACAAGGCCCAGCGCAAGCAGATCGCCAGCCGGTTCGTGGACGCCGAGCACTACGCCGACGACGTCACGCACGCCATCACGCGCCGGCTCACGCAGACGTTCGTGACGCCCTTCGACCGCGACGACATCTACGGCCTCGCGGGTGCCCTCGACGACGTCATGGACGCGATGGAGGAGGCCTGCGACCTCATCGTGCTGTACAAGGTCACCGACCTTCCCTCGCGCGTCT
Organism: uncultured Xylanimonas sp.; assembly: GCA_966249365.1. Lineage (GTDB taxonomy): Bacteria > Actinomycetota > Actinomycetes > Actinomycetales > Cellulomonadaceae > Xylanimonas. The sequence goes on from CBINDH010000052.1 coordinate 8,092, forward strand.
CCGAGGTCGTCCAGGTGCTGCAGCGCTGCGCCGAGCTCACCGCCGAGGCGATGCCGCGCCTGCGCACCATGGAGGACCTGCGGCCGTACTGGGTCGAGATCCACCGCCTCGAGAACCAGGCCGACAAGCTGCACCGCAAGCTCGTCGCGCAGCTCTTCGACGACTCGACCGACCCGGTCATGCTGATCAAGCTCAAGGAGATCGTCGACGTCCTCGAGCACGCCTGCGACGGCTTCGAGCGCGTCGCGACGCTGGTCGAGACCATCGCCCTCAAGGAGTCCTGAGCCGTGGAGGCTGCGCTCGTCGTCCTCGTGGTGGCGCTCGCCCTCGGGTTCGACTACACGAACGGCTTCCACGACGCGGCGAACGCCATCGCGACCTCGGTGTCGACGCGCGCGCTGACGCCGCGTGTCGCGCTCATCATGGCCGCGGTGATGAACTTCGCCGGCGCCCTGCTGGGCGTCGCGGTCGCGGAGACCATCGCCAAGGAGATCGTCGACCTCGGGCACACCTCGGCGCTCACAGAGCTGACGGTGGTGCTCTGCGCGCTCGTCGGCGCCATCGTGTGGAACCTCATCACGTGGTGGTTCGGCCTGCCGTCGTCGTCGACCCACTCGCTGATCGGTGGCCTCGTGGGTGCGGGCCTGGCCGGCGGGCTGCCGATCTTCTGGAACGCGATCGTCGACAAGGTCGTGCTTCCCATGGTCGTCTCGCCGGTCGTGGGCTTCGTGCTCGCGTTCGTGGTGATGATCGCGATCCTGTGGATCTTCCGCAGCGCCGCGCCCGCGCGCACGCACCGTCGGTTCCGCATCGCGCAGACGGCGTCGGCCGCCGCGATGGCCCTCGGCCACGGCCTGCAGGACGCGCAGAAGACGATGGGCGTCATCTACCTGGCGCTGCTCTCGGTCGGCTGGGCGAACCCCGCCACGGGCATCCCGCTGTGGGTCAAGCTCGCCGCCGCCGGCGCGATCTCCGCGGGGACGTACTCGGGCGGGTGGCGCATCATGCGCACGCTCGGCCGGCGCATCATCGAGCTCGACCCGGCCCGCGGTTTCGTCGCCGAGTCGGTCTCCGCCGTCGTGCTCTACCTCAACGCCTTCTGGCTGCACGCCCCGGTCTCGACGACGCACACCATCACCTCGGCGATCATGGGCGTCGGCGCCACGCGCCGCCTGTCGGCGGTGCGCTGGGGCGTCGCGAAGTCCATCGCCGTCGCGTGGGTGCTGACCATCCCCGCCGCGGCCGCCATGAGCGCCCTGGTGACCTGGCTCATCACCGTCTGGTGATCAGCTGAGGGGCGGCGTCACGTGCTCCACGGCGACGACGCGCGGCCCCTTGGCCGTCCGCGCCACGTGCGCGACCAGCAGCTCTCCGGGATCGAGGAACGGGTCCTTCGTGGGCAGGCGGTCGGCCACCGAGCGGCGTGAGTGCTGTCCGAGGACGTCGAGGACCGTCGGCAGCACCGGGCGGTGCGTGCACAGCACCGCCGACGACGGCGACTCCAGCAGCTCGCGCACCGTCGCGGCGACGCGCGCGGGGGAGCGCTCGTGGTCGGTCTCCGTCAGGTGCTCGGAGTACCAGGGCTTGAGCCGGGCGGCCTGCACGTACGGGGCGACCGTCGCCGCGCACCTCTCCCAGCGCGAGCTGACGACCCGCGTGACGCCGTAGGCGGCGAGGACGGGCACGATGGCGGCGGCGTGCGCGTGCCCGATGGGCGTGAGCGGTCGCGTCGCCTCGTCGGCCGGCCACGTCGACCGCGGCCACGCCTTGCCGTGCCGGGCGATGACGACGGCGTGCGTCGCCAGCCGTCCCTGCGCGTGCTCCTCGACGAGCGCGGCGAGCGGCTTGCGGTCGGTGCGCCGCGTGAGCGTCTTCGCGGCCACCTCGACGTCGAGCCACCGCTTCTTGTCGATCTCGTCGGGCGAGACCGGCGGGACGGGGTGCCGCGCGGCGAGCGCCGCGAAGTCGTCGACGGTTCGGACGCGGCGCGCGGCCCAGTAGGAGACCGTCTTCCACCGGCCGTCCGGCATGCGGTAGCGCATGGACGGCAGCGGCACGCCGAGCACCACGGGCTTGCCCGTCTCCTCGGCGATCTCGCGCGTGCTGCCGCCCTGGTGCGACTCGCCGACCTCGAGCTTGCCCTTGGGCCACGACCAGTCGTCGTAGCGCGGACGGTGCACGAGCAGCACCTGGAGCCGCCCGCCGCGCACGCGCCACACGATCCCGCCCGCGGTCCGGACGGCGGGGGTCCGCGCGGTCACCGCACGGTCTCCCTGCGACGGCGGTGGCGTCTGATGAGCACCGCCTGGAGGTCCGCCAGGGGCTTGCCGTCCTCGTCCTGGTGGTGGCGGGTCCAGGCGCCGTCGGGGCCGAGGTGCCACGAGGCCGTGGTGTCGGCGGTCGAGACCTCGAGCAGGTCGAGCAGCTCGGCGACGTGGCCCTCGTCGGTGATGCGCACGAGCGCCTCGACGCGCCGGTCCAGGTTGCGGTGCATGAGGTCGGCCGAGCCGATGAACACCTCGGGGCCCGACTCGGGTCCCTCGCCGATCGCGGGGCCGGTCGCGTTCGCGAACGCGTAGATGCGCGAGTGCTCCAGGAAGCGGCCGAGGATCGAGCGGACCCGGATGTTGTCGCTCAGCCCGGGCACGCCCGGACGCAGCGCACAGATCCCGCGCACCACGAGGTCGACCTGCACGCCCGCCTGCGACGCCCGGTACAGCGCGTCGATCGTGGCCTCGTCGACGGCCGAGTTGACCTTCATCTTGACCCACGCCTCGCGGCCGGCCCGCGCGGCCTCGGCCTCGCGGTCGATCCGCTCGATGAGGCCCGAGCGCACGGAGCGCGGCGCCACCAGCAGGCGGTGGAACCGCGACTGCGGCGCGTAGCCGCTGAGCTGGTTGAACAGCCGGGTGAGGTCCTGCCCGACGTCGGGGTCGCACGTCAGCAGGCCGTGGTCGGTGTAGAGCCGCGCCGTCTTCGGGTGGTAGTTGCCCGTGCCGACGTGGCAGTACCGGTGCAGGCCGTCGGCCTCCTGCCGGACGACGAGGCTCAGCTTGGCGTGCGTCTTGAGCCCGACGATGCCGTAGACGACGTGGACGCCGGCCTCCTCGAGCTTGCGCGCCCAGGAGATGTTGGCCTGCTCGTCGAACCGCGCCTTGATCTCGACGAGGGCGAGCACCTGCTTGCCCGCCTCGGCGGCGTCGATGAGCGCGTCCACGATCGGGGAGTCGCCCGAGGTCCGGTAGAGGGTCTGCTTGATGGCCAGCACCCGGGGGTCCGCCGCCGCCTGCTCGAGGAACACCTGCACCGACGTCGAGAACGAGTCGTACGGGTGGTGCAGCAGCACGTCGCGGCGCTTGATCGCCTCGAACACGTTCGTCGGGTTCGCGGACTCGACCTCGGCGAGCTGGCGGTGCGTCGTCGGGACGAACGGCGGGAAGTGCAGGGCGGGCCGTTCGACGTCGGCGATGATGTTGAGGCCCGTGAGGTCGAGCGGGGCTGGCAGCTCGTACACCTCGTCGGCGCCGACGCCGAGCTCGCGCACCAGCAGGTCGCGGATGCGGGGACTGATGCCCTCGGCGAGCTCGAGGCGGACCGGCGGGCCGAAGCGGCGGCGCAGCAGCTCCTTCTCCATCGCCTTGAGGAGGTTCTCGGCGTCGTCCTCCTCGACCTCGACGTCCTCGTTGCGCGTCACCCGGAACGTGTGCGACTCGACGACCTCCATGCCGGGGCCCAGGTGGTCGAGGTGCTGGGCGAGGACCTCCTCG
>CBINDH010000053.1:0-11843 GCA_966249365.1 uncultured Xylanimonas sp.
GCCCCGCCCAGGAGCCGCTCGAGGTCGACTACGACCCGTGGGCGGGGGTGTCCTGGGAGGGCCGTGGCTGAGCGAGCGCCGCGACGTCGTCGAGCAGCGCCCGGATCGGCGGCGGCTCGGTGGGCGTCGCGACGGCGAGCGCGTGCCCGTACCGCTCCTTGCGGCCCGAGGTGGTGCCGAGGAAGCGGTGGAGGCGGTCGACGGCGGCGCGTCCCCGCCACTCGGGCTGCGCGCTGAAGACCCGGAACCGGTCGCCGTCCCCCAGCCGCTCGACGACGGCGAGGGTCCCCTCGACACCGAGCGCGCGGATGAGCTCGTCCTCCAGGTCGCGCTCGCACGCGTGGAAGCCCAGCGCCGCGAGCGCCGCGCGGTCGGCCGAGCGCGCGAGCCCGTGCCGCACCACGGCCCTGGCGAAGAACCCCTCCTCGCCGGCGTCGTACAGCCCGCACACCGGCACGCCCGCGGCGACCGCGTCGGCGACGGCCCCGTCGGCGCCCCCGGCACCGCCGATCGCGACGACGGCGACGCCGGAGCCCTCGAGCGGTAGCCCGCGGCGCGCGGCCAGCGCCTCGACGGCGGCACGGTCGCTCGCCCCCTCGACGAGCACGCGGATCCTGGCGGTCACGCGACGGCCTAGGCCCGCCGCTTCTGCCACGCGGCGACCACCCCGACCCCCCGGAACCCGAGCGCCTCGTTGATCGCGAGCATGTACCGGTTCTCCTCGGCGTTGTCCGTGTGCAGCCGCCGGATCTTCGGCCGCCGCGCGACGATCTCGAGGAGGTTGGCGGCCTTGACGAGCATCCCGAGCCGCTTGCCGCGGTGCTCGCGCACCACGAGCGTGTCCGCCTGGAAGCCGAAGTCGACGACGTCGAAGTCCGGGATCTCCGCCACCGTGAAGGCGACGAGCTCACCCGTCGGGACGTGCTCGGCAGCGGCGACGAACACCTGCTGGCTCGCGTGCGCGGCGCGCTCCAGGTGCGTGGCCACGCGTGCGGCGTCCCACGTCTCGGGCGGTACGTCGAGGTCGCCCGACGGGGCGTCGGTGCTCATGCGCGACCACACGTCCGCGAGGCGTGCGTGGTACTCCTGCGGCACGGTGCGGTTCCAGGTGTGCACGCGGTAGTCCGGGCCCGCGACGGCGGCGGCCGCACGCAGCTGCTCCTCGACGTCGGCGGTCTCGGTGGGCACGTCGAGCTGCGACATGCGTATCACCTGCTCGAGGTCGAAGCCGTGCCCGGCAGCGAACCGTGCACGGTCGGCGGTGAGGTCGACCCGTCCGGAGCCCGTCGGCGCGGTGACGACGCCGTCGCCGGGCTCGGGCTCCGGCGCCTGTGCCGTCATGGCGAACACCGTCGTGCGGCCCTCGTCACCGAGCACCTTCTCGGCCGCCTCCAGCAGCGCGGACCCGATGCCCTGGCCCCGGACGTCGGCGACGACGGACACCGCGACGGACCCGACCGCCTCGTCCGTGGGCAGCCGCACCTCCGCGACGCCGAGCACGTCCTCGGGAGTCGAGCCGCCCTCGCGGACGGCGGCGCGCAGCACGGTGCGATGCCACGGCGAGTCCTGCAGGAACGCGACGAGGATCGGGGTCGGCGCCCACCGGTCGGTGTGCCCCCACACGGCGAGCTCGTCGGCCCGCCGCATCCGCGAGTACGCCTCGTAGACCCACCACCACGGCCAGGTGTCGTCGACACCCGCGGGCGGGCTCGGGACCTCGATGATCGTCATGCGGCCGATCGTAGGGACGGGGCCCGCGCAGGGCACCGGTATTGTTCCGGAACCGACGGGCGCCTTCGTTCGTCGAACATCGTGGAACCCCGCACGGCGACCCGAGGAGGTGGAGGCGGTGGCACGCACGCCGCTCGCGACCCGCGGCGCCGCCCTGGCGCCGTTCCTCGCCGCGCTCGTCCTGACGGCGGTCGCGCTGGTGCCGGCCGGCACCCCGCACGGCGCGCTCGCGATGGTGCTCGCCGCCGCGGCGTCCGCCCTCGCGGCGAACGCCGGCCTCGTCGTCGTGCTCCTCGCGCTCGTCGTCCTGCTCGCCGTCGCGTCCCCACGGCCCGCGCCCGCGTTCGCGGCGCCCACGCCGTCACGGCAGCAGGACCCGACGACACCGGGGCGCCCGCAGCCCCGCGCGCCAGGAGCGACGTCGCTCCCGTGCGCCCGCTGACCCACACCTGAACCGGAGGCACGCCGTCCAGGCGTGCTCCGCGGCCTGCGCACGGGACCCCGACGTCCTGTCCCTCCTGGCCCCGGAGCCCCGCCATGCCCTCGTTCCTCGTCACCCTCCTCCTGCCCCTGCGCCACGCCGTCGCGCTCGTGCTCATGGCCTGCCACGACCTCCTCGCCGCCGCCGGTCTCGACCCCGCCGGCGGCGCCGCGTGGGCGCTCGCGATCGTCGGCCTCGTCGTCGTCGTGCGGCTGCTGCTCGTCCCGCTGGTGGTCCGGCAGGTGCGCGCCGGCCACCGGCTCGCCCTCGTCCAGCCCGAGCTGCAGCGCATCGCTCGCCGCTACCACAAGCGCACCGACGTCGAGGCGCTGCGCGCCGCGCGTGCCGAGCGGCAGGAAGCCCTGCGCGCCGCCGGCGCCCGGCCGTCCGCCGCCTTCCTCCCCGCGCTCTTGCAGGCTCCCGTGCTGCTGTCGCTGTACGCCGTGATCGGCGGCATCGCCCGGCACGACACCGTCGGCGCGCTCGACGCCGCGGCGGTCCGGCAGGCCGACGCCGCGCACCTGTTCGGCGCGGGCCTGTCGGACACGGTGCTCGCCTCCCCGGGCGGCACCGCGCTGACCGTCAGCGTCCTGCTCGTCGTCGTCATGGCGGCCGCGCAGGGGACGACGCAGTGGCTCGCCCTGCGCAACCGCCCGCCGGTCGCCACGGACGACACCCCGCTGGCCGCCTCCACCGCGGCGGCCGCGCGCGCCATGGTGTGGGTGCTGCCGCTCGTCGTCGGGTTCACGGCGCTGCACCTGCCGCTCGGCGTCGTCCTCTACTGGGCGGTCTCCGCGCTGTGGTCGGCGGGCCAGCAGCTCGCCGTCAACCGGCTGCTGCCGCACCCGATGCGCGTGTGAACCGCCGCGCACGGTCGCGTTCTGCGCCGCGGCGGCGGGCCGGTACGGTGACGCCATGCGTCGCCCCTCGCTCACTCGCGCCGTCGCCGCCGCGTACTGGCGGTTCAGCCGCTGGACCCCGGTGGACGAGGCGTTCCCCCAGCACCCCGGCATCGTCCTCGGCGCCCCGCACACGTCCAACTGGGACTTCGTGCACATGATCGCGCTCGCGTGGAAGAACGAGGCGCCCATCCGCTGGCTCGGAAAGCACACGCTGTTCACCGGGTGGAAGGGACCGGTCATGCGCCGGCTGGGCGGCATCGCCGTCGACCGGGACAACCCGTACGGCGTCGTCCAGCACGTCCTCGCGGAGGTCGCCGCCGGGCGCGTGTTCCACCTCATCATCACGCCCGACGGCACCCGCTCGGCGAAGGGCCCCTGGAAGAGCGGCTTCTACCGCATCGCCCGCGAGGCCGACCTGCCGGTCGCGCTGGGCTTCGTCGACCGCACGACGATGACCCTCGGCATCGGCCCGACGATCGAGCTCACGGGCGACGTCGGCGCCGACATGGACGTCATCCGCGCGTTCTACGCCGACAAGGCCGGCAACCGGCCGAGCAAGCGCCGCGAGCCGCGCCTGCCGAACGAGCGCAAGGCCTGACGCCCCCGCTCTAGGGTGGTCAGGTGTCGACGTCGATCCTGCCCGCCCGCCTCGGCGACGACGTCGTGCTGCGCATCGCCCGCAAGGGCGACGGCGAGGCGCTCGCGGCGGCGTACACGCGCAACCGGGAGCACCTGGCACCGTTCGAGCCCGAGCGCACACCCCACTTCTACGATCCCGCGGGCCAGGAGCGGAGCCTTGCCGCGCAGCTCACCGAGCACCGCGCGGGCCGCGCGGTGCCGCTGCTGATGGTGGCGGACGACGGCGCCGTCGTCGGGCGCGTCAACGTCTCGACGATCGTGCGCGGCGCGTTCGACTCCGCGAGCCTCGGGTACTGGGTCGACGCCGAACGCGCCGGCCAGGGTCTGATGACCGCGGCGCTCGGCGTCGTCGTCGACCACGCCCGGGACGAGCTCGGGCTGCACCGGCTCGAGGCGGCGACCCTCGTCGACAACCTCGCCTCGCAGGCGGTGCTGCGGCACCACGGGTTCGTGCGCTACGGCCTGGCCGAGCGGTACCTGCGCATCGCGGGCCGGTGGCAGGACCACGTCCTGTTCCAGCGCATCCTGCACGACTGACCTTCCCTCCCCCGCCGGCCCTGGACACGAGCCGGGTCAAAACCGGTCGTCCGGCATGCGGCGCGGCGCTGCGTGCTGTAACTCTGGACCAAGACGCGAGGGGGTTTCCCATGAACGACGCAGAAGCCGGTTCGCTGACGATCGCCCTGCTGACGGCCTGCTCCGAGCCGGAGGGCCCGGGGATCCACTCGAACGTGGTCCAGGAGATGCTCGACGAGGCCACCGCCGACCCCCAGCTCGCGCGTGAGGTCCTGACGACCATGCTGACCGCGTCCGTGGTGTCGCTGCGCGCGTTCACCGACGCGACGCACCGCGACCCCGAGTCCGTGCTTCACACGCTCGGGGTCGGGTGGCAGCGCCGCCGTCTGGCGCTGTAGCGGAGCGGCGGCCGGCGGCTACGACGCCTGCGGTGCCGGCGAGTGCACGACGAGCACCGCGCACGGCGCCGACCGCAGCAGCCGGTCCGGGACCGAGCCGAGCAGCCGGCCCACCGACCTGCGGTGCGAGCGCCCGCCCACGACGACGAGGTCGTCGGGCTGCAGGGTCCGCAGCAGCGCGTCGGCCGCGCGACCGACCTCGATCTTCGTCGTGACCGGGACGCGAGGGTACTTGTCCGCCCAGCGGGCGACGTCGGCGCGCACCGCGGCGGCCGCGGACGCGCGCCACGTGTCGCTCCACCCGGCGTACGCCTCGACGGCGTCGCCCAGCAGGCCCGGGTCGACCGCGTGGACCACCTCGACGGACGCGCCGAGCTGCTGCGCCTCGTCGAGCGCGACCTCCAGCACGGACCCCGGGTATTCGTCGGGAGCCAGCCCGACGACGACGCGGCGCGGTGCCGTACCGACCGCCGACGCGGGCACGACGGCGACCTGGCCGTGCGCCATGGCCGCCACGGCCGACGACACGGACCCCGCGAAGACGCGGTCGACGGCGCCGAGCCCGCGCCTGCCGACGACGACGAGGTCCGCGACGCGCGAACGCTGCACGAGCACGTGGGCCGCGGCACCCGGGAGCACGTCGGTCGTGACCGGATGCCCGCCGGGCGTGCGGGACCCGATGCGGGCCACCGCCGTCTCGACGGCATGGTCGGAGCCGGAGTGCATGGTGTCCACGCTCAGCACACCGCCCGCGGGCACCGGCACCATCCCGACGACGTACGAGCCGACCACGGTGAGCGGGGCCTCGTGCCGGTCTGCTGCCGCGACCGCCCATTCGAGCGCGCGGTATCCCTCTTCCGAGCCATCCACACCGACGACGACTCCCTGGTTCCACCTGACCACGACCGCCTCCTACGTCTGTGAGAAGAGCACCGTTGACCGCACCCTCAGTTCACCTTCGAGCCCGCGATGCGCCCCAGGGCCGCGCGCCCCGGACTCGTGTGCCGAAGGTCCTACCCTGGGGTCGTGGACGTGCAGCAGACACCGGGCCAGAGCGACGTCGACATGCTGCTCGAGGCGGTGCTCGCCGTCGGGCGCGGGCTCGACCTCGGTGCGACGCTGCACCGGCTCATCCAGGCCGCCGCAGACCTCACGGACGCGAAGTACGCGGCGCTCGGCATCCTCGACGCGTCGGGGCGCATCGGCCAGTTCCTCACGATCGGCATGGAGCCCGGCAAGGTCCACGCGCTCGGCCACCACCCCACCGGTCGCGGCATCCTGGGTGAGCTCATCCGCAACCCGAAGCCGCTGCGCCTGCACGACGTGGCCGCCGACCCGCGGTCCGTCGGCTTCCCGCCGAACCACCCGCCGATGGACACGTTCCTCGGAGTGCCGCTGAAGGTCCACGGGTCACCGTTCGGCAACCTCTACCTGACCGGCAAGCGCGACGGCGACTTCACCGAGGCGGACGAGCGGCGCATCGAGGCGCTGGCCGCGGCGGCGAGCGTCGCCGTCGAGAACGCGCGCCTGTACGACGACACCCGGCTGCGGGAGCGGTGGGCCGTGGCGTCCGAGGAGATCTCGCGCCGCCTGCTCGCCGGCGACGCCCCCGACGAGGTGCTCGACCTCATCGCGCTGCACGCCGCGCAGGTGTCGGGCGCCGACGTCGCAGCCCTGACCGTCCCCGACGAGGACGGCGGCCTGCGGGTGCGCTCCGCCGTCGGGGCCGAGGACATCCGGGGCGAGATCATCTCGGCGGAGGGTTCGTTCGCCGAGGAGGTGTACGACTCGGGGCTGCCCGTCGTCACGATCGACGCGGTCGCCGACCCGCGCAGCGCGCCCGCGCTCGGCGGCCTGGCCGACCAGATCGGTCCCTTCGCAGCCCTGCCGCTGGGCGAGCCGGGACACACGCGCGGGGTGCTGTCGGTGGGGCGTGTGCGCGGCCGGCTCGCGTTCACCGACGTCGTCGTCGAGGCGCTGCAGGGGTTCGCGTCGCAGGCCGCGGTGGCGCTCGAGCTCGCCGAGCGACGTCGGGACGCCGAGCGGCTCGCCGTCGTCCGCGACCGTCACCGCATCGCGCGCGACCTGCACGACCTGGCGATCCAGCGGCTCTTCGCGACCGGTCTGGGCCTGCAGGGCGTGGCCCGCCGCCTGGAGCGCGCCGACGACCACGACGACGCCGCGCGCGTCTGGGCCGCGGTCGACGAGGTCGACGAGACGATCAGCCTCATCCGGACGACGATCCGCGGCCTGCAACCGTCAGGCGACGACGGCCGGCGCGTCGGCGTGCGCTCGCGCGTGATCGCCGAGGTCGAGGCGGCCGCCCGCGCGCTGGGGTTCCCGCCCGCGCTGCGGTTCGAGGGCCCGGTGGACACGCTCGTCCCCCCGGCGACGGCGGACCACCTCGTCGCCGTGGTGCGTGAGTCCCTGAGCAACGTCGCGCGGCACGCGAAGGCCACGAGCACCGAGGTGCTGCTCTCGGCCGACCAGGAGCTGACGCTCACCGTCGCGGACGACGGCGTCGGCATCACGCCGGGGGCGCGGCTGAGCGGGCTGGCGAACATGCGTACCCGCGCGCGCGACCTGGGCGGCACCCTGACCATCGGCGCCGGCACGGACGACCGGGGCACGCGCCTGCGGTGGCAGGTCCCCCTCCCCCGCGAGTGACGTGACACGGTCTCGACGCGGCTCGCTGGTTGAGCCGCGTCGAAACCGAGCCGCGTCGAGACCGAGCCCTGTCGAAACCAGGCCCTAGGAGGGGAGCGTCCCGCGCCCCAGCTTCGTGGCCAGCACGGCCACCTGCGTGCGGCGCTCGAGCCCCAGCTTCGCCAGCAGGCTCGAGACGTAGTTCTTGACCGTCTTCTCCGCGAGGAACAGCTCCGCGCCGATCTGGCGGTTGGTCATGCCCTGCCCGATGAGCGCGAGGATCCGCTGCTCCTGCGCGGTGAGCGCCGCGAGCGGGTCCTCGTGCTTGGCCTGGGCCCGCATGCGCGCCATGACGCGCTCGGCCGCGTGCGGGTCGAGCATCGACCCACCCGCGGCGACCGTGCGGATCGCGTGGATGAGGTCGGTGCCGCGCACCTGCTTGAGCACGTAGCCCGCGGCGCCGGCGAGGATCGCGTCGAAGAGCGCCTCGTCGTCGTCGAAGGACGTGAGCATCAGGCACGCGACGTCCATCGTCGCGCGCAGGTCGCGGCAGACGGAGACGCCGTCGCCGTCGGGCAGCCGCACGTCGAGGACGACGACGTCGGGGGCTAGCGCGGGCACCCTCGCCAGTGCCTCGGCGGCGGTCCCGGCCTCGCCGACGACCTCGACGTCGGGCTCCGCGCCCAACAGGTCGGCCACGCCACGCCGCACGACCTCGTGGTCGTCGACCAGAAACACACGTACCGGGTTCACGACGCCCACGCTAGTACCCCGTCGCCTCTCGCACTGCTCAGATCAGCCAGGGGTTCTTGCGGACGACGTCCAGCTCGCCCCACTGCCTGCTGAGCGACCAGGCGTTGCCGATCCCGGTGAACGCCAGCCCGACGACGGCGAGCGCCTCGATCCAGTGCTCGTCGAAGATCGGGTTGTTCGCCAGCGGGAGCGACGCCGCCCACATCAGCATGAGCAGGACGAAGGCCGAGACGGCCGCGATCCGCATGCCGATGCCGAGGAGCAGCGCCAGCCCGATGCCGAGCAGACCCAGCATGAACAGCCAGTCGAAGAACGCGACCCCCGACATCGAGTTGAAGAAGTCGGCGAACGGGCCCTCGACGCCCTTGAGGTAGCCGCTGGTCGGCGACCCACCGTTGATCCACGCCCGCTCCGACGGCGTCCCCTTGCCGAAGCCGAACAGCTTGTCCAGGAACGCCCAGAGGAACTCGAAGCCGAGCACCAGCCGCAGTGCCGCGAACGCGTAGCGCCCGACGGCGGGAAGGCTGGTCGTGGTGGCGGGTGCGCTGTCAGCGCGCTCGGTCACTGCACTCATGGCGACCTCCATTGGTCGACGGCCGGGTGATTCCCGGCGCTACTGACCAATGTGCTCGGCTCGTCCGGCACCCGTTAGGGAGGGTGGTCCCGGCCGCGGGGGCCGATTGTCACACCGCGTCAGGTCGATGGGCCGTGGGCTTCGGGTCAGCCGCGATGCTCGCCGCGCAGGCGGTCGATCTCACGCCGCTCGCGCTTGGTGGGCCGACCGGTCCCGCGGTCGCGGACACCGACGGCGTACCGCTCCTCGCGTGTCGGGAGGGCCGGGCTGTGGTCGCGGTACGCCTGCACCGCCAGGGGTGCGCCGACGCGCTTGGGCAGCAGCTCGACGACCTCGACGTCGCGCTCGCGCAACGGTTCGCGCCAGGTGACGCGGTCGCCCACCGCGACATGGGTCGAGGCCTTGGCGACGACGCCGTTGACCCGCACCCGGCCGGCCCGCAGCAGGGTCGCCGCCGACGAGCGCGACTTGAAGAGCCGCACCGCCCACAGCCACACGTCCACACGCATGCGACCCACCCTAGACAGCGACGCGGGGCGGTCTCGACAGGCTCTGCTGGTTGAGCCCGTCGAAACCACCCCGCGTCGGATACCCGACCGATCAGGCGACGGTCGCCTTGACCCAGCGCTCGTCGGCGACCGTGACCTCGTGCACCGGACCCGTGATGGTGACCGTCGCGCGCGGCGTGGCCGTGCCCGGGATCTCGACCTTCGCGGCCTTCTTCTCGTTGACGATCGCCCCGGCCGTCGTCTCCGCGACGTCGGACGACGCCTGCGCGGCGGACGAGTGCGAGGCGACCCACACCTCGACGTCGCCCGGCTCGACGATCTTGACCATGCGGCGGTCGGAGAACGCGAAGCGCGTCGTCGGGATCTCGAACGTCACGCGCTTCGACTCGCCGGCCTCGAGCGCGACGCGCTGGTAGCCGAGGAGCTGGACGACCGGGCGGGCGATGGAGCCGAGCACATCGCGGCCGTACACCTGCACGGGCTCCGCGCCGGCGACGCCACCGGTGTTGGTCACCGTGACGGCAGCCGTGATCGTGCCGCCCGCCTCGACCGACTCGGAGACGACGAGGTCCGAGTACTCGAACGTCGTGTACGACAGGCCGAAGCCGAACGGGCGCGTCGGCGTCGAGTCGGTGTTGGTGACGTCCGACGGGCCGCCGAGCATCGGGTGCAGGTACGAGTACGGCTGCGAGCCCGAGGAGCGCGGGAGGGACACCGGCAGGCGACCTGACGGGTTGACGTTGCCCTTGAGCACGTCGGCGATGGCGAGGCCGCCGCCCTCGCCCGGGAACGCGGCGTGGATCACGGCGGCCGGCTTCGGGCCGGTCCCGGACTCCCCTGAGCCTGTCGAAGGGTCGAGCGCCCAGTCGATGACGTACGGGCGGCCGACCGTCATGACCATGACGACGGGCTTGCCGGTGGCCAGCAGCGCCTCGATGAACGCGCGCTGCACGCCGGGCAGCTCGAGCGACTCGGCGTCGTTGCCCTCGCCGACGGTGCCGCGGCCGAACAGCCCGGCGCGGTCGCCGACGACGGCGACGACGACGTCGGCCGAAGCGGCGGCCTCGACCGCCGCTTCGAAGCCCGACGTGTCGGTGCCCTCGACGTCGCAGCCGTGGGCCGTGACGAGCTCGGTGCCCTCGAACACCTCGGCCATCGCCTCGGCGACGGTCGGGATGTGGAAGCCGATCTCGTGGTCCGGGTAGTGCGCGAGCACGTGGTTCGCGAACGAGTAGCAGCCCTGCAGCGCCTCGACGGCGTCGGCGTTCGGGCCGACGACGGCGATCTTCTTGGCGGCGGTCAGCGGCAGCGTGCCGTCGTTCGACAGCAGGACGATCGACTCCTCGGCGAGCTTCCGGGCGATCGCCTGGTGCTTCGGGGAGTCGAGGTCGATCGCGGTCGGCGGCTCGTCCTCGAAGGCGTCGGGCTCGAGCAGGCCGAGCTCCTCCTTCTGCGTGAGGTGGCGGGCCAGCGCGCGGTCCACGAACGCCTCGGGGAACTCGCCCGAGCGGACCTTGTCGGCCAGCAGCGGGAAGGCGTCCATGCCGGGCAGCTCGACGTCGAGACCGGCGCGCAGCGCCTGGGCGGCGGCATCGGCGCGGTCCGCGGCGACACCGTGCATGACCTCGAGGAACGCGACGGCGAAGTAATCGGCGACGACGGTGCCATCGAAGCCCCACTTGTCGCGCAGCACGCCCGTCAGCAGGTCCTCGTTGGCCGCGCAGGGGATGCCGTCGACGTCGGTGTACGAGTTCATGACCGACTTGACCTTGCCGTCGAGCACGGCCATCTCGAACGGCGGGAGGAACGTGTCGGCGAGCTCGCGCGGGCCGGCCGAGACCGGGGCGTGGTTGCGGCCCGCCTTCGAGCCCGAGTAGCCGACGAAGTGCTTGAGCGTCGCGTGCACGCCGGCGTCCTGCAGGCCCTGGACGTACCGGGTGCCGATGGTGCCGACGAGGTACGGGTCCTCCGAGATGGCTTCCTCGGTGCGGCCCCAGCGGGGGTCGCGGATGACGTCGAGCACCGGCGCGAGGCCGAGGTTCACGCCCAGCTTCTTCATGGACTCGCCGATGACCTGGCCCATCTCGTAGACGAGCTCGTCGTCGAAGGCGGCACCCCAGGCGAGCGGCGCGGGGAACGTGGCGGCCTGCCACGCGGCGAGGCCCGTCAGGCACTCCTCGTGCACCAGGGCGGGGATGCCCAGGCGCGTCTCCTTCTTGAGGCGACGCTGCTCGCCCCACAGCCACGCGGCTCGCTGGATCGGGTCGACCGGCCGGGTGCCGTACACGCGGGTGTACTGGCCCAGGCCGTGCTTGGTGATGTCGGCGAGCGACTTGCCGCCGCTCTCAGCCGCCATCTCGCCCTGCATCGGTGCCACGACGTTGCCGCCCTGGTCCGGCCAGAAGCTGACGATCTGGGCCAGCTTCTCCTCGATGGTCATCTGGGCGATCAGGTCGCGGACACGCTCTGACACCTCGGGCATGTGCGAGGGAGCCTGAGCCTGAGCGGCGTCGGTCACGGGGGTCTCTCCTTGGACGCGGGCGGGGATCACGGGGCGGCCCCGTAGCGATTTCCACGCTACGGGGCCGCCTGGAACGCGAGCTGCGCGATGGCGCGAGCAGTCGCGCTCGGTGGGCTGGGTCAGCCCTTTACGGCTCCGGCGAGGCCGTTGACGATGTATTTCTGCATCGTGAG